>JAOPVO010000213.1 GCA_025966155.1 Pseudonocardiales bacterium | reverse complement strand
CCGCCGCGCCAGCTCGGCAAGATCCCCGCGGTGCGGGCTCTGAAGGACAACAAGAAGCAGGCCAAGAACGTCAAAGCCGGCAAGGGCGGCGGCCTCGAGTCCCAGGACACGTCGCAAGCGGCCAAGGACGACGTCACGCACCTCATCGATATGGAGATGGAGCGGCTCTGGCGGTACAAGTCGAACCCGGAGGCGCTGAACGGCCTGGCTGGCGATATAGGCAAGGTGACGAAGGGCATGGCCGCCGAGGGCGAGGAAGACACCTACGGCCCAGGCAAGTCGGCTCAGGGACCGCGGCGGGATCTGCTCGACACCGAGTACAACGTGCCGATCGTCGTGCTCACGTGCGCCGGCGGCGAGCAGGTCGTCGTCTCCTACAGCGAGATGAACACCATGCCCGACCTGTTCGGAAGCCCGGAGGCCATCGAGAAGACGCCGAAGGCCAAGGTCCTCGCGCTGCTCCAGGGCGTTCGGCAGCAGCTCTATATCGAGCTCAGCAATCTTCGCAAGGAGCTGTTGCCAGGCAGCAAGACGAGCAACAAGCTGCACAACACCGTCACGGTGGACGACGACTTCCAGGGAGCCCAGGGCCCGCGAGCCCAAGCGGTGAACGACAAGGCGTATGAGATCCGCACCGAGAAGCAGGTCGACTCCCTCACCAGGAAAGATGGCGGCGACGTCTACGAGTCGTACTTCGCGGCCCTCGAGCGAAATGCCTGCCACTTCGCGCCTCAGAGCTGGTCGCAGTGGCAGGGTTATCACGAGAAGGCACTTGAATTCGCCGGCCAGTCCGCCGATTTCAAGGAGATCGCCGAGCACCTGGATGGCCCGGACAAGGTTGCGGCGCTGGACCATGCAGCGAAGCTGGCCAATCAGGCGATGATCCAGAACAGCTTCGGCGAGCACTACCTCCAGGACTCGTTCGCCGCCGGCCACCTCATCGACAAGACCAAGATCATGCAATGGTTCGCCCTCTGGCTGGACAGCATCGGCCACAATCTCGGGTCATTCGAGGCCGCGGAGGTCGAGTGGTCGATGGCGCTCTACGCCGCCAACCAGAATCTCGAATCGAACCCCCAGGCGCTGCACGACAGCGGCGCGCGCGGCGAGTTCGACGACGCCAAGGGCGCGTCCGACAGCATCAACATGAAGGCCACGCCCGAGATCAAGTTCATGGTGCAGTGGCGCGACCTGGCCAAGACGACCCCGGCGAAAGTCGAGCTGGACCCCACGGGCGCCGCCATGGACCTCGGCGTCGGCGTCAAGGCCGCGAAGATTCACCTGGACAAGCTGGTGGAACTGGGCTTCGCGAGCAAGAACCGCTTCGGCCCGAAGTACGCGCTCAAGAAGTCCGTTCTGACCAACAAGATCTACGACGCCCAGGTATCGACGGCGAACACGGGCCCGAAGGCCGGCACCGAGAACGCGGCGGCCGAGTTCAACCTGGCGTCGTACAAGGCGCTGATGAGCAATGCCTACATCGGGTCGTCGACGAAGTTCTTCCACGACATGTTCTGCAAGGAGGGCCTCGAGGTCGAGACCTCCGACGACATCCCGGTCGGGCGCATCTACGGCGACTCCAACATGATGAACGCGGGAGGCCAGCTCGGCCTGGAGTGGTCGGCCGAGACGGCGCGGATGTCGCGCGACTCGGTCTTCGACACGATCAACGGAGCGATCCCCGCGGACTCGACTGGGGACATCTCGAAGCGGTTCCCGAAGAAGGTCAAGGTGCCCGGCACTCAGACGGTGCTCCCGATCGTCGACTTCAACCTGCACCTCAAGGCCGCTGGCGAGGCCCCGGGCGGGCTCTTCTCGCAGGCCCAGACCTTCGGGGCGAAGGCGGTCTACAAGACCGTGGGCCTGTCCAAGAAGGGCGCGATGGACATGAAGCTGCTGACCGGCCTGGTCGACAAGCAGAAGACGCTGCTCGACGAATCCCCCTGGTAGCGGGTACCGCGAGCCGGTCTAGCGGGTGCGCCGGAACGGGTTCGCCGGGTAGACGCCCAGGATCGTCACCTCGGTGGTGAAGAAGCCCAGCTCGTCCAGCGCATGCGCCAGCCCGGGATCGTCCGGATGCCCGTCGACCTCGGCCAGGAACTGCGTCGCGGTGAACTCCCCGTCGACCATGTAGCTCTCCAGCTTGGTCATGTTGACGCTATTGGTCGCGAAGCCGCCGAGCGCCTTGTAGAGCGCGGCGGGCAGGTTCCGCACCTTGAACACGAAGGTCGTGACGGTCGGGCCGGCACCGGGCTGCACGTCGCCGGGGGTGCGCGACAGGATCACGAACCGGGTGGTGTTGTGCTCCTCATCCTCGACGCCGGAGCGCAGCGTCTGCAGGCCGTAGATGGCCGCGGCCAGCGGCGGCGACAGGCAGGCCCGCGTCGGGTCCGCCCACTCGGCGACCTCACGGGCGGCGCCGGCGGTGTCGCCGGTGATGATCGGGGTCAGGCGCAGCTCGCGGATGACATTCCGGCACTGGCCCAGCGCGTGCTGGTGGCTATACACCGACGTGATCGAGTCGATTGTGGCCCCAGGTATGGCCATCAGGTCGAAATGGATAGGCAGGAAGTACTCGCCGATGATGTGCAGCCCGGACGTCGGCAGCGTGTTGTGGATGTCCGCGACGCGCCCCGCGCTGGAGTTGTCGATGGGGATCATCGCAAGGTCGGCGACGCCGTCGGACACCGCCCCGAAGGCGGCCTCGAACGTCGCGCAGGGCAGCGTGTCCCAGTCGGGATAGACCGCGCGGCAGGCGATGTCGGAATTGGCGCCGGGCTCGCCCTGGTAGGAGATGATCGGCATGCGCCACAGTCTGCCGTCCCGGCGGCACGGGTGTGCACAGGAGGTCGTCGATGCCCGATCCGTGGACGCTGCTCGCCTACGACACCGACGCCCGCACGTACGCCGACGAGTGGCACGACCAGCCCCCGCCGACGGATCTGCATGCGGTGGTGCGCGAGTTCTTCGCCCCGGGCCCGACTGCGGACATCGGCTGCGGCAGCGGGCGCGACACCGCGTGGCTCTCGGCGAACGGCTACCCCGCGACTGGGTACGACGCCTCGACCGGCCTGCTGGACGAGGCGCGCCGGCGCTACCCGGCGCTGCAGTTCCTCGACGCCGTGCTGCCCGAACTGGACGAGGTGGAGCCCGCATCGTTCGCGAATGTCCTATGCGAGACGGTGATCATGCACCTGCCGCCCGCCGATGTCGCCCCGTCGGTGCGCCGGATGCTGGACCTGCTGCGCCCCGGCGGGACGCTCTACCTGAGCTGGCGCGTGACGCCCGGGGCCGATCGCCGCGATGAGAACGGCCGGCTGTACGCGGCCTTCGATGCGTCCGTGGTGCTGGATGAGCTGGCCGGCGCGCAGATCCTGCACGACGAGGAGACGGTCAGCGCGTCGTCGGTGAAGATCATCCACCGCCTGATCGCGCGCGTCTAGCGATTGGCCCGTGCGTGGGGGGCCGGGGCGGGCTAGATTTCGGCCATGGAAACCTGGGATGCCATGAGGGCCCGTCGCAACGTACGCGAGTACGACCCGCGGCCGATAGCCGACGAAGATATGCACCGGATTCTCGAGGCCGGGTGGCGCGCTCCGTCCGCATCCAATAGGCAGCATTGGGATTTCATCCTGGTGACCGATAAGGAGCAGCTAGCCGAGCTGGCGACGGTCTGGCAGGGCGCGAAGCACATCCCCGGCTCGACTGCGACGATCTGCTACATCCTCAAGAACCCCGATGACGAGCGGATGCGCGTGGTCGATCAGTACGACCTCGGCCAGGCCACTTACGCGATGATGATCGCGGCGGCGGACCTCGGCATCGGCACCGCGCACTCGTCGGTGGGCGACCAGGACGCCGGCCGGCGCATTCTCGGCTATCCCGAGGATCGCTACTTCGCCTACATGATCGGTGTGGGATATCCGGCGGACCGGCCGCTCAAGCCGATCGTCAACCTGAACCGGCGCCCGTTCGACGAGGTGGTGCACGTCGGCCGCTGGTAGCCCGTGGCCGGTTCGGGCCAGCGGGCGGCCTGTTTAACTCCAGCGTCGATAGAGGACCGCGGCGTTGCACAGGTCCGTTGCAGCTCAGTTCAGTTCGGTCAGTGCCGGGACTGGCCTGCGGTCAGCAGCTCCACGGCCTTCGACACGCGGGCAGCTCTCGTCTCGGGCTTCTTGGCCTCGGTGATCCAGCGGGCCCACTCCTTGCGGAGGCTGAAGGACTGGCCATCCAGGAACGCCCGCGCGGCCGGCTCATCGGCCAGCGCGGCCGTCAGATCGTCGGGCATCTCGACCTCGCGCAGGGCCTCGGCCAGATTGATCTCGATGTCGACCTCATCACCGGCGCCCACCCCGGCCGCAGTACGACGCTCGGCGCTGAGCGGGATCATCGCCCGGCCGCCCATCGAGCCCAAAGTGAGGGAGAAGTCGAACCCGTTGATCGACAGCAAGACAGTCGGGCGCTTGCCGCCCGCCAACGCATCGAGGACCTCGGCCGGAACCTCGATGCCCGTCGCCGACTTACCCGATTGCTCGATGACCGCGCGGAATCGCATCGCCCGAGTATCGGGGAAGTTGCCCTGCCTAGGCCAGGGTCCCGTGGCTAGGGTCCGGCGCATGACCGACTCTGCATGGGACAACGCCGCGCTGCCCGACGACGTGCGGCACGCCCTGGCCACCGACCGCATCATCGACATCACCACCACCGGGCGCCAGACGGGCCAGCCGCGCCGCCTGGAGACCTGGCTGTATCGGGCGAGCGGCACGCTCTATTTGACTGGCCGCCCCGGCCGACGCAGTTGGCTGGCGAACATCGCCGCCGACCCGGCGCTGACCGTCCACCTCAAGACCTCGGCCACCGCCGACCTGCCCGCGACCGGCCGGGTCATCCACGACGAGGCGCAGCGCCGGACCATCCTCACCGAGATCCTGAACGAGGCGCGGGCCCGCGTGGAGGCCACCGGTGGGGACACCTCGCCCTACGACGTAGACGCCTGGGTCGAGCGGGCCCCGCTGGTCGAGGTCACCCTCACCCACGCCTAACCCGTCTGCTGCGGCGCACTTACGCAACGGCTGCGTCTTGCAGCGGTTCCTGGGAGGGTTCGCCTCGACTATCCGGACGAACCCTCCCGGGAGCCCGGCTGCCGGCCGCCCGGCCGCCGCCCGCCCGGCTGCCGAGCCGCCCGCGCGAGTCGCTAGCCGGTCCGGAACACCGGCCAGCCGATCTCGGTGCGCCAGGCCGAGGCGTCGGACGTGTCCCGCGGCCCGACCAGGTAGATCTCGCGCACCGGCCCGGCCACGGTCAGCTCGCTGCGCGCGACATAGCTGCCTAACTGGCCGTACGTGACGTCGATGTCGTCGTGCGGGCCGCGATGAACGACGATCGCCAACTCCGCCGCCGGCACGGTGAATGGCGCCACTCGGCCCGTCGTCGGCGGCGAGGCCACCGGCAGATAGACCACGGCCTGGCCGAGGTCGTCGGTGAACAGCGTGTTGTCGTAGAGGCCGCCCGCAGGCCCCGTCACAGTGGAGCCGACGACGGCGGCGCGCAGCTCGTCCATCGCCTCGGAGTACCAGTCGAGCACGTCGTCACGGGCGACCGAGGCCGTGATCGCCGCCACGAGAAGGGCCGGTGCGGCGCGATGCTCGACCACCAGCGCGGGCGGATCCGGCTCGAGCAGGCGCCGCAGCGACGCCACGGCCGCCCGCGTCTGATCCAGCTGCGCCTCCAGCCGGGCCAGGTGATGGGCGATCAGCCGGGCCCGCGCATCCACATCCGTCGTGGCGACGATCGCGGCGATCTCGCGGGTCGGCATATCCAGATCGCGGAACCGCCGGATGACCTGCGCGGTCGGGATCTGGTCCGTCGAGTAGTACCGATAGCCGCTGCTGGGGTCGATCGCGGCCGGTTGCAGCAGGCCCAGCTCGTGGTACCGACGCAGCGTCTTGATGGTGATGTGGGTGGCGCGGGCGAAGTCGCCGATCGTCAAGGTGCCGGGCATGGCCCCACTCTGGACTCTCCCCGCGGGGGAGGGTCCACGGTGGGTCCATGACCACACCGACGGACCTCATCGCCCGCTACTTCGCCCTCGCCCCCAGTACCGACCGGGACGCCTACGTCGACCTGTTCGCCCCCGACGCCGTCGTCGAGGACGAGGGCCGCAAGCGCAACGGCTTCGCCGAGATCCGGGCCTGGCGCGCCGAGGTCCCGTCGGTGACCTACACCGTCCTATCCGTCGTCCCCGAGGGCACCGACGAGGTCGCGGTCGCGTCGATCGCCGGGGACTTCCCGGGCAGCCCGGTCGAGCTCCGCTTCGCCTTCCGCTTCACTGCCGACGGCCGCATCGAGCAGTTGGCCATCCGCGTGTAGCTGGACCGAAGCGATGATCATGAGCTTCTCCGCGTCAGGGCACCGAAAAGCTCATGATCATCCGCCCGTAGCGGAACCGACGGCCTTCAGCCGAAAGCTGTCGGGCGCCGGACCTACTGTTGGCCATATGGCTGAGCGACGGTTGACCTTGATGGCTGTGCACGCGCATCCCGACGACGAGGCGACCGGAACCGGCGGCATCCTGGCCAAGTACGCGGCCGAGGGATTTCGCACTGTGCTGGTCACCTGCACCGACGGGGGCTGCGGCGATGGCCCCGGCGGCATCAAGCCCGGCGACGCCGGCCACGACCCGGTTGCCGTCGCCGCGCTGCGCAAGGCCGAGCTCCAGGCCAGCTGCCAGGTCCTGGGCGTCACCGATCTGGAGATGCTGGGCTACGCCGATTCCGGGATGATGGGCTGGGCCATGAACAACGCCCCGGGCGCGTTCTGGACGACGCCGGTCGACACCGCCGCCGCTCAGCTGGCCGACCTGATGCGCATCTACCAGCCCGATGTCGTGGTCACCTACGACGCGAACGGGTTCTACGGGCACCCCGATCACATCCAGGCCCACCGCATCACGATGGCCGCGGTCGAGGCCAGCGGCATTCCGGCCAAGGTCTACTGGACGGCCATCGCCGCTTCCGAGATGGCCACCTTCGAGCAGCGGCTGCGCGATGTCGGCGTCGAGTTCCCCGCACCCGACCCTGACGCCCCGCCGCCTGCGGACGGCGAGGGCTTCCCGCCCGGGACGCCCGACGAGGACGTCACCACGCGGGTCGACGCGACCGCCTTCGCGGACCAGAAGTTCGATGCGCTGGCCGCGCACTCCAGCCAGGGCGACAACATCTTCTTCCTGCGCATGGGCAAGGACGCCTTCGCCTCGATCATGGGCGTGGAGAGCTTCGTGCGCGCGCACGACCGCACGGGCGCCCCGACGCCCGAGGACGATCTGTTCGCCGGCCTGCGCTGACAGTGCGCTTATAGGCAGCGCGCGATGCTCCGTGGATGGGCCTACGGCACGTCGTCGCATTGACGATGGTGGCCCTGTGATCTGAATCGCGGGTGTTGCCGTGCTGCGCGGTGTTACAGCGGCGATGTCGGTGCCGAAGATGTGCGGTCCGGGCGCCCGGGCCATGGCCCGCTTCGACGCCGCGATCGCCGAGGTCGAGGACGCCGTCCGCCGCCGGGTCGGGTGATGATTCACTTGCCGGCATGGAGCTGACGAAGGAGTTCTCGACCGAGCAGTATGCGTTCGCCCTCGAATCGTGGAGCTTCCTGGACTTCTCCGGATTGACGCCGCATTTCACGTCCCTGTTCGGCGACATCTTCTTCCAGGCCCCGGACGGCAGCTGGTGGTACCTGGATCTGGTCGGCGGGACGCTGCTTCCGGAGTGGCCCAACGCCCAGGAGATGGTCGAGGAGCTGCAGACCGAGCGCGGCCAGGACCAGTACCTGCTCGGCACGATCGCCCTCGCCGCCGCCAACAACGGCCTCGCGCTGGGCCAGGCCCAGGTCTACGACTTCCTCCAGTCCCCGCTCCAGGGCGGGCGGATCGAGATGGAGAACGTCATCGTCGCCGACTTCATCACGGCGGTGAATCTGATCGGGACGCTGCACACCGAGATCCAGGCCCGCAATGCGCAGGACGACGCCGACACGGATGCCGTGTTCGACGCCCTGCCGACCGCGAGCGACGAGCGCGCGGACACCGACTGAGCGCGTTTCGGCACTCTCCCGAGCCCGCTTCTGGCACTGTGCGGGCTGGTAGGCAAGGATTCGGCGCATGTCGCGCCGTGCCTTGACCGAAGACTGGACCATCGAGCTCGATGACGCTCTCAATGGCGAGGTGATCGACGGATCGCTGCGCTTCGCCAGCGCCGGCCCGCCGACCCGCACGATCTGGATCGCCGCGTGGAATCCGCCGGTGACCGACGAGCCGTCGACCACCATTGCGTGGGCCCGCGATACCGCCGCGCGCACCGGCCCGCCGGTCGCGCAGAGCCAGGTCTTCGAGGAGGGCGGGGCCGACGGCGAGGAGCTGCGCTACGCCCGCTGGTACTTCGAGCCCAACGCCAGCCCCGCGCACTGGGCGCTCTACGCCTACACCGCCCGCCGCGGCGGCTTGGTCCAGGCGGCGTTCCTCGTGGAGGACGCGAACGGCCTGAACTGGGCCCTCGAGGCGTGGCGCTCGCTGCGCCACCGCTCGACCGCGACGACCCCGGCGCCGTTCGCCCCGCCCGCGCCGTTCAGCCCGCCGGCGCCATTTGCGCCACCGACCGCGCCCGCGCCGTTCGCGCCCCCCGCAGCGGAGGCGCCCGCCTCTCTGGCCTCTATCCCCTCGGCGCCGATGCCGCAGGTCGCGCCGCCGGCCGAGCCGATCGCGATGCCCCAGGTCGCGCCGCTGGCCGAGCCGATCGCGATGCCGGTCGTTGCCTCTGAGCCCACGCCGACCCCTGAGCCTGAGCCCACCCCGGAGGCCGACCCGTCTGCTCCGGCCGAGCCGCCGACGCTGGCGCCGTTCGTGCGGGACGCACCGGACATCGCCCTGGACCCGGAGCCCGCGTCGCTCGACGCGCCGCAGCCCGCGCCCCCGCAGGCGGAGCCGGTCGCGGCGGCCCCGCCGTTCGTGCCGCCTATCCCCGAGCCAGCCCCGACGCCCTCGAAGCCGCTGCCGTATATCCCGTCGGCCGGCCGCCCGGACCCGCTCTCGCCGTCCACTCCGCTGTCGGCGCTGACTCAGCCGTCCGCGCCGCAGCCCCCGCGGTCCGCGCCGCCGCTGGTGCCCCCGATCCCGGCCCCGCCGACCGGTCCGCCGGCTCCGCCCGCGCCTTTGACGCTGGAGCAGCGGGCCGAGGATTCGCTGCGGGCCCGCCAGGAGGCGTGGCGCCAGCTCGGACAGCTCGACCAGGAGGAGATCGCCCACGTCGCCGCCGCACCCGGCGCCCCGGCCCAGACGGTCGCGTGGCCTACCGAGCGCCAGGCGTTCATCCGGGTGCGCCGCGGCCAGTGGACGATCCTGTCCAGTGACGGGCTGTCCGACGCCTCCGATGAGGCCAACCCGCTGGGGCTCGGCATCGAGGTCTTCGTCGAGGTCGACGATCCCGCGCTGACCGGCCCGATGTCCGCCGTTCCCGGCAATTGGGCCACCTCGCTGCTGCGCCAGGGCGCCCAGGCCATTGCCAAGAACGGGCGGCCGATGGTCGAGTGGCTGGCGGCCAACCGGGTCGGCTCGATCGAGTTCGGAGGGGTTGCCGTTCCGCCGGCGTTCCAGGCCCGCGGCGCGCAGGGCGAGCCGGTTGTCGGCGCGCTGATCGGCGTCCTGCCGTTCGCGCTGCCGTACCAGATCGCGCTGCCGGCGGGCCCGATCCGGCTGCTGCCGATCACCCTGCTGACCGCGCGCGAGACCGACTACGTGCGGGCCGCCGGCGCCGCCGGGCGCGAGTGGCTGGCCGGCGCACTGGCCAATGCCGGCCCGGCGCACCGCAGCACCCTGGCCCGGCAGTCGCTGATCTGAGGCCGATGCGCGTCCTGGTCGCGCCTGACAAGTTCAAGGGCGCGGCCACCGCGGCGCAGGTCGGCGCGGCCATCGCGGCCGGCCTGCGCGATGCCGATCCGAGCATCGACGTCGACGTGCTGCCCATCGCCGACGGCGGCGACGGGACCGTCGACGCCGCGCTCGCGGCCGGTTTCGAGCCGCAGCGGATCCGGGTCCGCGGCCCGGTCGGCGATGTCCATGACGCGACGATCGCGTTGCAGAGCACGACCATCCACGGCAAGACTCTCCACAGCACGACGATCGCCATGAACAGCACGACTATCCATCGCAGGGCAATGAACAGCACCACGGCGCTGATCGAGCTGGCCAATACCTGCGGCGTTGTGCTGCTGCCCGGCGGCGTCCTGCGCCCGCTCGACGCCCACACCGGCGGCCTCGGCGACGCTATCGCCGCTGCGCTGGACCTCGGGGCCGACGACCTCATCCTCGCCGTCGGCGGCAGCGCCTCGACCGACGCGGGGCTCGGCGCGCTCATCGCCCTCGGAGCGCGGGTCCGGGACAGCAACGGCCGCGATGTCCCGCCCGGCGCCGGGACCTTGGCCCAGGTGACCGGCATCGACCTCACCGGCATCCACCCCGGCCTGAGCGCCGCACGTCTGCGGATCATCACCGATGTCGACAACCCGCTCCTGGGCCCGCGCGGATCGGTGGCGGTATTCGGCCCGCAGAAGGGGATTGCGGCCGACGCGGCGGGCGTCGAGGCCGGGATGGCCAATGTCGCCCGCGTCATCCGGGCCACCTCAGGCACAGACATCGCCAGCATGCCCGGCGGGGGCGCGGCCGGCGGTATCGCGGCCGCGTTCGCCGGGCTGCTCGGCGCGCAGATCGTGCCCGGCGCCCAGTTCGTCCTCGATCTGCTGGGCGTGCGCGATCGGATGGGCGGCGTCGACCTCGTCATTACCGGCGAGGGCGCCTTCGATGAGCAGACGATGCACGGCAAGGGCCCCGGCGCGATCCTGGACCTGGCCCGCGAACAGGGGATCAGGGCCGCGGTGATCGCCGGCCGGATCGACCTCGACGCCGAGACGCTGAGGGCCCTCGGTCTCATGCAGGCAACCGCCCTGACCGCCCTTGCGAACGGCGATGTCGACGCCGCCATGCGCGATTGCCTAAATCTGGCGCAGCGCGCCGGGAAGATGGTCGGCGACCGATTGAGTGACAGAGCGCAGCCATGATCGGCAAGATCCAGGAGATTGTCGTCGATTGCGCCGACCCATGCACCTCGACGTCGAGGTCGCCCATCTGATGGTGTCTCGTGTTGAACACGTCAGGCACCTCGCTAGAGTCCCCGGCATGAGCGGCGATCACAGCGACCACGGGCACGACCACACCGATGGGCCTGACCAGTTCCACCAGAAGCTGCACCACATCAACGGCGAGGACGTCGATGGCGGCACCGCGCAGACCAGCGGGATGCGGCGCTACGCGGCCATCAGCGGCGAATCGGTCGGCTCGAAGAACCTGTGGATGGGCCAGACCCACGTCGATGCCGGCGTCGCCTCGGCCAACCACCACCACGGCGAGTCCGAGACCGCGATCTACATCGTCTCCGGGTCGCCGGAGTTCGTGTTCCTCGACACCGACGACAATGGCGAGCCCTTCGAGCGGCGCTTCAAGACCAAGCCCGGCGACTACATCTACGTGCCGCCGTTCGTGCCGCACCGCGAGGAGAACCCGTCCGCTGACACCGAGGCGATCGTCGTCATCTCGCGCACCACGCAGGACGCGATCGTCGTCAACCTCGACTCCCTCAGCGCGCCCGAGGGCAAGTAGCGGGCCAGCCGGTACGGTCCCAACCCATGGCCGACGACTCGCACCGCGCGCAATCCGCGAAATTCTGGGATGACGCCGCGACCGAGAACGCCGCCTGGTACGTGGCCACCGGCTACACCGAGGAGAGCGCGGCCTTCTTCGAGCAGGGCGCGCACGAGACCGACTTCTTCCTGGGCTTCTGCGGCGTCGTGGTCGAGCCGACCGATGTGGTGCTCGAGATCGGGGCCGGCGTCGGCCGGATGACCAAGCGGCTGGCCGCACTCGGCGAGCGGGTCATAGCCAGCGATATCAGCGCCGAGATGCTCTCGCGGGCCGAGGTCAACCTCGCCGAGATGAGCAATGTGGACTATGTAGTTGTGCCCGGCGACGGCTCGCTGCCGGCGGTGCAATCAGGCTCGGTCGACGTGGTCTTCTCCTACATCGTCCTGCAGCATGTGCCGGCCCGCGAGGACCAAGTGCGCTATCTATCCGAGGCGATCCGCGCGCTCGCGCCCGGTGGTCGCCTGGCCATTCAGGTCCGCGCGACGGGCGTCAAGACGGTCCTGCACGAGTGGGCCGGCTTCGCCGCGCATCTGGTGCGCGGGCGCAAGACGCTCAGCAAGGCCTGGCGCGGGGCGAAGATCCCCAAGGCGCAGATCCTCGCGCTCGGCGCCGATGACGTGACGGTCGAGCTGCGCCGCCACAACGTCCGGCACACCTGGGTTGTGGCGAACCGCGCGAAGTAGAGGCCTTCTAGACGCGCTCCAGCGGCAGCGGCGGCCCGTCGGGCAGCGTCACTGCGATGGGATCGCCGGGCGCGATCGGCCCGCCGGCCAGCACGATCCCCATGATGCCGGCCTTACGCACCGGTGCCCCCTCGTCGTCCTTGTCCAGCACCTGGTTGAGCAGCCCGGGCGAGAAGGTATTGATCTGCGCGCAGGGATTGCGCAGCCCGGTGATCTCGATCGCGGCGTGCGCGCCGATGCGCAGCACAGCTCCGCGCGGCAGGGCGAGCAGGTCGATCCCGGCTGTCGTGATGTTCTCCCCGAGCTGCCCGGGCGTGACGTCGTACCCGGCGGCGCGCAGCTCGTCGAATAGCTCGCACTGGATCAGGTGCACCTGGCGCAGATTCGGCGCCGTGGGGTCCGCGCGCACCCGGGAGCGATGCTGGACCGTGACGCCGGAATGGGCGTCGCCCTCGACGCCGAGGCCCGCCATCAGCACGATCCCAGGCACGGCGGCCTTGGAGAACCGATGCCGATCGTCGCGGCTGACCGACACCACGGAGGCCTGCGCTGCAAACGCCATGTGGCCATCATCCACACTGGTCGAATGACAATGGCGTCTGCGGCGCTGCCGGCTATCGATCCCCAGCTGGTTCAGGCGCTTCTGACCGAGCAGCACCGCGATCTCGCGCGGCTGCCGATCAGCGAGTTCGCCGACGGGTGGGACAACCGGATCTTCCGCCTCGGCGCCGAGCTGACGGTCCGCATGCCCCGTCGGGTCGAGGGCGCGCAGCTGATGGCCAACGAGCAGCGCTGGATGCCGGGCCTCATCGCCGGCATTTCCGACGGGCCCGACCCGCTGGCGACGTCGGCCCCGATCCGCCTCGGGGAGCCCGGCTGCGGCTACCCCTGGCACTGGACGGTCGGGCCGTGGCTGCCCGGCCAGAACGCAGCCGTGGCTCCGATCGCCGATCCGCACGATGCGGCCCGTCGCCTCGGCGCGTTCCTGGGCGCATTCCACCGCCCGGCGCCGCCGGAGGCCCCGCACAATCCGTACCGCGGCGGCCCGCTGGCCAGCCGCGATGCCTTCCTCGAGCTGCACCTGGCAGTGTCCGTCGATCAGGGCCGCAGCCTCGGCGACGGCGTGACGCCCCAGGCCATCGTGCGGCGATGGGCCCACCTGTCCGGCGCCGCAGCGTGGGATGGGCCGCCGCTCTGGCTGCACGGCGACCCGCACCCGTTGAACCTGCTGGTCCACGAGGGGCGGCTCAGCGCGATCATCGACTTCGGCGACTTGACCCTGGGAGATCCGGCCACCGACCTGCTCGTCGCGTGGCAGCTGCTGCCCGCCGCCGCCCGGGCGACGTTCCGCGAAGCCGCCAGCGCAGGCGACTACGAGGTGGACGACGCGATGTGGACGCGCGGCGAGGGGTGGGCGCTGGCCCACTGCGTCGCCGTGATCGCCGGCGCCGAGGACCCGGACCAGCCGCTGGCGGGGGTCTGCCGCCGGACGCTGGCCGAGCTGGTGCTCAGGTAGGGCACGTCAGACGAACGGGAAGTCAGACGATCGTCAGCTGCTCGGCGCCGACTTCCACGACATCGCCGCGGTGCAGCTGGCGGCCCCGGCGGGTCTCGGCCTCGCCGTTGACCTGCACCGTCCCCGACGCCAGCAGGTCCTTGACGTCGGAGCCCGAGTCGACCAGATCGGCGAGCTTCAGCAGCTGGCCGAGGCGGACCATGTCGTCGCGGATCTGGATGTCACGGGCGCTGGTCATGGGGCCATTGGAACACGGGCGGGCGCGACCGGTTGGATAGCAGCATGAAGGCCATCATCTACACCGAGACCGGCGATTCCTCCGTGCTGCAGCTTGTGGACCGCGAGGTGCCCCAGCCTCCTGCGGGCGAGGTCCGCATCCGCGTCCACGTCTCCGGGGTCAACCCGACCGACTGGAAGTCCCGCCGCGGCGGCAGCGGCGCCCCGCTGTCCGCGCCGGAGGTGACGCCGAACCAGGACGGCTCCGGCGTGATCGATGCCCTCGGCGAGGGCGTCACCGGCTTCACCGTGGGCCAGCCGGTCTGGACGCTGCTGTCGCAGTACCAGCGCTCGACCGGCACCGCGCAGGAGTACGTCGTGCTGCCGGTGTCCCGTGTCGCGCCGCTGCCGGAGGGCGCCGGATTCGACATCGGCGCCAGCCTCGGCGTCCCGGCCGTGACGGCGCACCGCGCGCTGACCGTGTCCGAGGATGGCCCTGACCGGCTGCACCCGGGGGCGATGGACGGCCTCGTCGTGCTTGTCGCCGGCGGCGCGGGAGCGGTCGGGCACGCGGCGATCCAGCTGGCCCGCTGGGCCGGCGCGACCGTCATCACCACCGTCAGCGGCCCGGCCAAGGCGGCGCTGGCGACGGCAGCCGGCGCGCACCACGCCGTCAACTACACCGAGGGCGACCCGGCGGCGGCGATCCGCGCGATCGCCCCCGACGGCGTCCACCTGATCGTCGAGGTGGCGCCGGCGCGCAACGCCGACCTCAACCACGCCGTCGCCGCGCCCCGCGCGACGATCTCGATCTACGCCAACGACGGGTCGACGGGCTGGGACTTCAACGTCATGGCCAACATGCGGCTGAACACCCGATACCAGTTCGTGCTGCTCTACACGGTCGGCCAGCAGGCGCTGGACAACGCCATCGAGGACGTCAACGCCGCCGTGACCGCCGGGGCGCTGCCGGTCGGCGAGGCCGCGGGCCTCCCGCTGCACCGCTTCCCGCTCGAGCAGACCGCCGCCGCCCACGACGCCGTCGAGGCCGCCGTGGTCGGCAAGGTGCTGATCGACATCCCCTAAGGGAGTCAGACGCCGAGGTGGGCCAGGGCCTGCAGCAGCAGCGTGCCCTGGCCCCCGGTCATCTCGGCCAGCAGCCGCTCGTCCCGGCACTCCTCGGGGGTGAACCAGGTCAGCTCCAGCGCGTCCTGCTGGGGCGCGCAGTCGCCCTCGACGGGCACGACGTAGGCCAGGGAGATCGCGTGCTGCCGAGGGTCGTGGAACGGCGTCACCCCTGGCGTCGGGAAGTACTCGGCCACGGTGAAGGGCTGCGGCGACGCGGGGATCCGGGGCAGGGACATCGGGCCGAGGTCCTTCTCCAGATGCCGCATCAGCGCCGTCCGAATCCGCTCGTGGTACAGAACCCGGCCGGACACGAGGGATCGAGCGATCGCCCCGTGGCCCGATGCGCGCAGCAGCAGGCCGATGGCGCGGACGTGCCCGTCGGTCTCGACCCGGATCGGGATCGCATCGACATAGACGATCGGGAGCCGCTCGCGGGCCGCGTCGAGCTCCTCGCGGGTCAGCCAACTGGATCCGGACTGGGAGGTCGTCGAGGTCATGGCGACTATCTAACGCGAGGTATGTTGCCGCTCCGCGGAGGTAGGGACGTGACATGAGATATCGCAGCAATGCCCAGCTCGACACCTCCGGTGTGCAGGACCGCCGCAGCGTCTCCGGCGGCACGCTCGCCGCGGGCGGCGGGGGACTCGGCGTGCTCGGGGTTTTGGCCGTCATTCTCTTCCAGGTGCTGGGCGGCGGCGGATCCGGCGGCGGCACCGACCTGTCGGCCCTGCTGGGCGGGCTCAGCTCGGGCCAGACCGCGGACAACACGCAGCTCCAGTCGGAGTGCCAGACCGGCGAGGACGCGAACAACAAGCTGGACTGCGCCGTTGTGGCCGACATCGACTCCATCCAGGACTACTGGACAGCCGAGCTGCCCACCCTCGGCGCGCAGTACCAGCCGACGTCGACGATCTTCTTCAAGGACTCCGTCCAGACCGGCTGCGGCAGCGCGAGCAGCGGCACCGGGCCGTTCTATTGCCCGCCGGACAAGCTGGTCTACATCGACCTCTCGTTCTACGAGACGCTGCACACCGATTTCGGGGCCGAGGGCGGGCTCTTCGTCGACGCCTACGTCATCGCCCACGAGTACGGCCATCACGTTCAGGACCTGCTCGGGATCAACAATAAGGTGAAGCCCGGGGACACCGGCCCCACCTCGGGCTCGGTGCGGCTGGAGCTCCAGGCCGACTGCTACGCCGGCGCCTGGGCCCACCATGCGACCACCACCCCGGATGCCTCGGGCCAGCCGCTGATCATCGAGATCACCCAGGACGACATCGACCGGGCCCTCGACACGGCCGGGCGGATCGGCGACGACTTCATCCAGACCAACCTCGGCAGCGGCAAGGTCGACGAGGGGTCGTTCACCCACGGCTCATCCGAGCAGCGCCGCAAGTGGTTCTCGACCGGCTTCGACACCGGCGATCCGACCAAGTGCGACACCTTCAGCACTAACTCGCTCGGGTAGGTTCCGGGGATGGTCAAGTACGTGGTAATTCTGGTCGTCATCGGGCTCGTCGTCGGATTCCTGATGACGTCGCGCGGCCGCAAGTAGCCGGCACTGCCAGCTCGCGCAGCCGGGCGGCCTCGGGGGAGCGGACGGTGACGGCTCCGCTGGCGGCACGGGAGATGAATTCCTCGACGGTGGTGTCGGCGATCAGCTGGCCGCGCCCGACGACCACCAGGCGCGTGGCGGTCTGCGCCATCTCGCTCATCAGGTGGGATGACACGAACACCGTGCGCCCCTCGGCGGCCAGCGCCTTCAGCATCGTGCGATCCCATGTCCGCAAAGGTAGGAACATCCGTGCGGCCGGGGCATCAGCCGGGCGGTCACTTCTGCTTCATCGGGCTATACCTCCGGGCATAGGCCACTGGTCCCAGCGCTATCCCAGCCGGAACAGCCCGTCCAGGATCCGGTTCAGATAGGTCGTCATGGAGCGGGCGGTGTTCCACGGCCGATCAGGCGCCGTATGAGCCAGTGCCACCCGGCCGTGCACCAGCGACAGCAGCATCAGGGTCGAGTCGTGGACGCCGAAGCCGGGGAAGCTGTAGCCCTCGTCGCGCAGCGCCTCGACGTCGCGCAGCACGCTCAGGTAGGCCGGCTCCGCCGGACGGGTCTGGTGGCCGGAGTCGGCGACGCCCTCGGGCCGGAGTGCGAACAGCAGCTGGTACTTGGCCGGGCTGTCGGTGGCGTACTTCAGGTACGCGCGCAGTTGCGCCCGCAGGCGGAGCAGCGCGCCGCCGTTCCTCGCCCGCCGCGAGGCGCGGGCCATCTCGTCCGCAACTTGCTGCCAGCACATCCGGATCACCTCGTAGGTGAGTTCCTGGCGGCCGCTGAAATGCGCGTAGACCGCCTGCGGGGAGACCCCGGCCTCCCGGGCGACGACGCGCAGCGTCAGATCGGCTGCCGCCGATTCGTCGAGCACCCGCATGGCCGCCTCGAGCAGCTCGAACCGCAGCCGCGCGCCCTGGCCGCGCGCATTGCGCAGCCGGACGGCGCGCTGCTCGGCGTCTTCCTCGATATCCATCGCCTCGGCACCTTACTCCGGACGAATCGGACCATCGCTTACTTGACGTCAAGTAATCGATCGATTCTCCGTGTCAGCTATTGACGTTTGGGCAATCCGTTTGCATAGTTCACCCACCTGGGAATCCGCCAGCACCGCCCGCAGAATCGCCGGTGGACTGACCAGGATCTCTTGGCGCACCCGGCTGGGCGCCCGCCTCGGAGTGCGCCTCACCGCGCCCGAGCTTCGGATGGCGAAGATCGTTTGCGTACTAAGAGCACCCTCCGCCCAGCGCAATTTGGCGTACCTGGAGCACACGTGCCGGATATTCTCACCGACCTCGACGACGACGGCGTCTTCCGCGTCACGCTCAATCGCCCCGAGAGCATGAACACGCTCGGCGGCACGATCCTGAGCGACTTCGCATTGGCTATGGAGGAGGCGTCCCGCAACGCCGACGTACGGGCCGTGATCGTCACCGGCGCGGGCCGCGCGTTCTGCGCCGGCGCCGAGCTCGGGGCCGCGACCGCGGGCGGCGATGGCGGTGGCGCCGGCGGGCGGGACGGCCGCAGCAGCCACTTGGCCACGCTCACGAACATGGAGTCGATCCATAGCCAGTGGGCCGGTGCGGCGTGGGCCTGCCCCAAGCCGACGATCGGCCTCATCAACGGCGCCGCCGCGGGGGCGGGGATGGGTCTGGCGCTGACGCTGGACTTCCGGATAGCCGCGCAGAGCGCGGTCTTCGTCTCGGCGTTCTCGCGCATCGCGCTGTCCGGGGACAACGGCGTCACGTATGCGCTGTCCCATCTCCTGGGCCGCAGCAAGGCGCTGGAGATCCTCATGCTGTCCCCGCGTATCACTGCCGATCAGGCTCTTCAGCTCGGGCTGGTGCGCGACGTCGTCCCCGACGAGGACCTCTTGGAGCGCGGGCTGGAGTTCGCTCGACTGCTGGCTGCCGGGCCCACCACGATCTATGCGCTGATGAAGCGCAATCTGGCGTTTGCGGAGACTGCGACCTTCGAGCAATCCCTTGACCGGGAGAGCACGGGCATTGCGATCTCCCAGGGCTCAGGGGACTTCCGCTCGGCCGTCCAGGCGTTCCTGGACAAGCGGCCACCCGTGTTCGGCTGATCGGCTATGGCTCCGCTGCAGGGCGACCATCCCGCTGTGACGCTGCTGGCCGATGTCCGGGTCCTCGATCTGACCGACGGCAAAGGGGAGATGTGCGGCCGCTACCTGGCCGATCTCGGGGCGGAGGTCATCCTCGTCGAACCGCCGACCGGCGCGTCGAGCCGACGGCTCGAGCCCATCGTCGAGGGCGCGAGCCTGTACTTCGCGACCCACAATGCCAATAAGCGCAGCGTGACGCTGGACCTGGCTGCGCCTGACGACCGAAGGCGCTTCCTGGATCTCGTGGCAACGGCGGACATCCTCATCGAGTCGTTCGCCCCTGGCCACCTCACATCGCTGGGGCTCGATGCGGCCGCTCTGCAGTCGCGCCGCCCGGCGCTGGTCGTCGTGTCGATCACGGACTTCGGGCAGGACGGGCCTTACTCCGGCTACATCGCAACGAATCTGACGATCTCGGCCCTGTCGGCGGTGCTCGACCGATCCGGCAACCCCGGCCGTGAGCCGATCCCGGCGCCCGGTCGGCTCGTCACCGAGGCAGCCGTCATCCAGGCGGCCTGGGCGGCCCTGCTGGCGTACGCGAATGCCGTGGCGACGGGTGTCGGCGACCACGTGGACGCGTCGCTGCTGGAACTGTCGATCTCGGCCTTCGACCCGGGCTTCGGAGTCGCCGGCAGCGCCCGGAGCACCCTGCCTGCTGATGGCGAGGCGCTGCGGGGCCGACCCGACAGCAGCCATCTCTATCCCATCGTGGCCTGCGCAGATGGGTCGGTGCGGTTCTGCCTCCTGGCCCCGCGGCAGTGGCGAGGGATGTTCGCGCTCATCGGCGAGCCGGCCGAGTTCGCGGATCCCAAGTACGACACCATCCTGAACCGATTCGCCGAGTGGGACCGGCTGCTGCCGGTGATCGCCGCGGCGTTCCGGGACAAGACGAAGGCCGACCTCGTGGCTGCGGGCAAGGCGCTGCGGATCCCGCTGACCGACGTCCTCACCCTCGGCGAGAGCATGGCGGTCGACCACTTCGCGGCCCGCGGGGCCTTCGTCGACGTCGAGATCGCACCCGGCGTGAAGGGGAAGCTGGCGAACGGCTTCCTGCTGGTCGATGGCGTGCGGGCCGGCATCCGATCGACGGCGCCCGCTCTCGGCGAGGGCAACGCCTCGCTCCTCGACCGGCTGGAGCCCTATCGTGCGCCGCAGGCTCTGGCTGAGCCGCTATCCAGCGACCCGGGCCGTCCGCTGGCCGGGCTGAAGATCCTCGATCTCGGCGTGATCGTCATGGGCGCCGAGCTGCCCAGGCTCTTCGCCGACATGGGCGCGGACGTCGTGAAGGTCGAGAACGCGGCGTTCCCTGACGGGATGCGGCAGGTTCCCCCGGGCGAGGTGATCACCCAGTCGTTCGTATGGGGCCACCGCAACAAGCGCAGCCTCGGTCTGGACCTGCGCCGCCCCGGGGGTGCGGCGCTGTTCGCGCGACTGGCCGCCGAGGCCGATGTGGTGATGTCCAACTTCAAGCCCGGGACGATGCAGGCCCTCGGTCTGGGCGACGACGCGCTCCGGTCGGCGAACCCGCGCCTGGTCATCGCCGAGTCCAGCGCCCTTGGGGCCAGTGGGCCCTGGAGCGACCGGATGGGCTACGGCCCGCTCATCCGGGCCTCGACGGCGCTGAGTGCCCAGTGGCGGTACCCGGGCTCGGACAGCGGCTACTGCGACACCAACACGGTCTATCCCGACCACGCCGCGGCCCGGGTGGAGGCGGTGGCGATCCTGGCCGCGGTTCTCCGGGCCCGCCGAACGGGGGTGGGCGCATCGATCAGCGCCGCGCAGGCCGAGACGATCCTGAGCCAGCTATCCGAGCTTTACCTCGAGGAGTCGCTGGCCCCGGGGTCGATGCAGCCGATGGGCAACGCCAGCGCATTCGATGCCCCCTTCGGGGCCTACCCGTGCGCCGGCGACGACGAGTGGTGCGCCATCGAGGTTCGCGGCGACGGCGACTGGAAGGCGCTGACGTCGGTGCTGGGCGGCACCGAGCTGGCCGACGATCGGCTCGCCACCGCGGCGGGCCGGGTGGCGCGTCGCGCCGAGGTCGACGCCGCTGTGTCGGCCTGGACGTCTCGCCGTTCCCCGCTGGAGTGCATGGAGGTGCTGCAGGCGGCCGGGGTGCCGGCCGGGGCCATGGCCCGGGTCCCGGACCTGCTCGACGATCCGCACCTCGTCGCCCGCGGGTTCTGGCGCACCATCCATCAGCCTCAGCGGCCCGAGGCGATGCCGACGGAGAACGGGCCCGCTCGATTCCGCACCATCGCTGAGCCGGCTATGGGTCCGGCGCCGCTGCAGGGCGAGCACAGCCGGCAGGTGCTGCGCGAATGGCTGGCCCTGACCGAAGCGGAGGTGGACCGACTCGTGGACGACGGAGTCGTGGAATCGCTCTAGCACCCGTCATTGCTCGTACCCGTCATTGCTCGCGGCTTGATCGGCCAAGGACGTCCGACAGGAGAAGCACATGAAACGCACCTCACTCACAGCTGTAGGCGGTGCCCTCGTCTCGCTGCTGTTGCTGGCTGGCTGCTTCGGCGGCGGGTCCAAGGATGACGGCGGCGGGGCGGCCCCAAGCGGGTCGATCCCCGCCGATGCCGGCACGCCCGAGCCGGGCGGCACCTTCGTCTGGAACACCACCACCGAGCCGCCCACACTGGATCCGCACAAGTCGGCCAGCGCGCTCACCCAGTTGGCCGTCTCGGGGTTGGTCTACAGCAAGCTGCTGGAGTTCAAGACCGGCCGCGATACGCCCTACGGGTCGATGACGGTCCAGAGCGATCTCGCCGAGAAGTGGGAGCACTCCGCCGATGCGAAGACATGGACCTTCACCCTGCGCAAGGGCGTGAAGTTCCATAACAAGGCCCCGGTCAACGGCCGCGAGTTCACCTCCGCCGATGTGCTGTGCACGGTCGATCGGATCAAGAACCTGCCCGGTGTGCAGAAGGCGCTGCTCGAGGTCGTCGACAAGACGACGGCCCCCGACGCCTACACGGTGGTCTTCAACCTGAAGGAGGCCTACGTGGCCTTCGACGAGACGGTAGCCAACTATTATTTGTCCATTCTCCCGTGCGAGGGCACTCGGGGCGAGTTCGACCTCGCGACGGCGCCGATCGGCACTGGTCCCTTCATCCTTCAGAGCTGGACCCGCGACGTGGAGAAGATTTACGTCAAGAACCCCAACTACTTCATTGCCGGCAAGCCGTATCTGGACGGCATCCGCATGGTCACGATGAAGGATCCGGCCGCCCAGGTAGCGGCCTTCCGGGCGGGGGAGCTGGACAGCACCGGCGTGTCCGACTCGCTGCTGCCAAGTGTCCTGAGCTCGAATCCCAATGCTCAGGTCCGGCTGAATATGGGCACCTATCAGGGCCACATCGTCATGAACCAGTCGGTGAAGCCGTTCGACGACTACCGGGTCCGCAAGGCGGTCTCGCTGGCATTCGATCGCCAGGGCATGGGCGAATCGCTGAGCACGGACGGCTTCAAGCTGTCGGGCCCGATCCCACCCATCCTCTTCGGGGGACTGCCGGCCGAAGAGGCCGCGAAGCTCGCGCCGTTCAATCGGGCGGATGCGAAGAAGCTCCTGGCTGAAGCTGGCTATCCCAACGGCTTCGACATCACGCTGACCACCACTGACGGCTACGGACCGGCGATCGTCAACGCAGCGCAGTGGATCCAGCAGGACCTGAAGGAGGTGGGCATCAATGCAACGCTAAGGATCCTGGACTACGCCACCTGGTTCAGCACCTGGGCGTCGGAGGACTACCAGATCGGCTACTCCCTCAGCAGCGCGTTCCTGACCGCCGACGAGTGGCTGTCGTCCTACTACCTGAGCACGGGCGCCCGGAACTGGTTCAACATCAATGACCCGAAGCTCGACGCCATGATCATCGACCAGCGCGGGATCCTCGATCGAGACAAGCGCGAGGCTGCGCTGCTGGAGATCAACCGGTACATCGAGAAGAACATCTCGAATCCGGTCATGACGTACTCGTCGAACGGCATCACGGTTCAGCAGCCCTATGTGCACGACTGGTGGCCCCACCCGGAGTTCGGGGCCAGCTGGGTCAAGAACATGTGGCTCGGCCCGGAGTCCCCGAGCAAGTAGCGCCGCGCCAGTTCTTGGTCCTAGCGCAGCTCGTCGCCATCTGGACGACGAGCTGCGCTAGGACCGGCAAGCGGGATTTGGCCGGCTAGAACGGGGGCGTGTCATCGTGCTGCTGGCCCGAGCCGCCGCTGTCCCCATTGCCATGGCGGTGCCCATCCCCGCGCCCGTCCCCGTGGTCCTTCCGATCTTTGTCCGCGCCGGGATGCCGATCCCGGTCCGCGCCGGGATGCCGATCCCACTCTCGCGTTCCGTCCCTGCCGATGAAGTGATCCGGCTCGGTGCGCAGCATCCGCGCCAGCTGATCCAGCTCGGGGGTAGGCGCGATCTCGTACGTCGCCGGCGCCCGAGTCATCGTCCGGCCGTGGCGATCGGTCCAGTGCGTCTCGCCGGTCACGGGATCCTTGCGGCAGGTCCATAGGCCCAGCGTCTTGAGCTGATGGTGCGTGCGGCAGAGCGGGTGCACATTGCAGCAGCAGGTGGCGCCTGCCGGGTACGGGACGCGATGGTCCAGGTCGCAGGCGACCGCCTTGCGCTGGCAGTTGAGGAATGTGCAGGTTCGATCGCGGGCGATCACGAACTCGGCGAGCGCCTTCGGCGGTGTGTACCGCTCGGTGCCGTAGTCCACTGCTCGCCCGCACGCATCGAGGACAAGCCTTCGAATCGTCCCGCTCGAATCGGAGGCGATCCGGCGGGCGACATCGGCGGTGATGGCGCCGTAGTCCTCCAGCTCGGCCGGCCGCTCATCGAGGCCCAGCAGCGTCGAGAGCGCCACCGTCACCGTGATGGCCGGTCGACGTCCATGCTGCCGCGGAAGATCCGGCTCAGCCAGCACCCCATTCGCTAGCTCGACCAGTGCGTCAAAGCGCCGAGCGTCCATGGAGTCAGCGTCGATGGAGTCAGCGTCGATGGAGTCAATGTCGATGGAGTCAATGTCCGTCGAGTCGGCGGCCACAGCGATGCCGAGGGCAAGGGCGGCGTCCGCGTTGATGCCAGACTTGTGGCCCGAGCCAGCGTCGTTGGTGCTCGCGCCAATATGACTGCCAGTGCCAGTGCCAGTGCCAGTGCCAGTGCTTCCGCCGGTGCCGGTGCTTCCGCCGGTGCCGGCAGCGCTCGCGTTCGCGGCGCTCCGGGCGCACTTGTCGGCGTCCTTTGCTTGCCGGGCCCGGGCGTCGAGTGCGGTCCAGAGCTGCTGCATGTCCTCGGCGGGACCGAATAGGCCCATCGAGGCCATGCCGGCGGGCTGCGGGGATGGCCGGCTGACCTTGCGCTCGCGCCGGGCCAGGGCATGCGCGGCCTCCTCCTGCAGCGGCTGGCGGGCGATCGTCTCGCGGCGGATGGCGTTGTCGAGCCGGCCCCAGCTCATGGTCGGGGCCTCCGGGAGAACCGCCACCTCGACCTCCACGGCCAGCGCCGCATCGAGGATGAGCAGGCGGTCGGAGATGAGTCGAGCGCGCTGGTCGCAGATGGCGCCGCGGGCGAGGGCCGCGCCGGTGGCAGCAAGCAGCCCACCGGGCGCGAGCGCCGCGGCCGTGATCAGCCGGCGCGCCGCGACTCCCTGCGAAGTGCCCGTGCGGGCCGCAAGGGCGCTGATGCGCCAGTGGCGCAGCAGCTCGCCGAGGCGATCCGGGCCAGTCGCGGCGATGGCCTCGGGCGAGGCGTCGGCGGCCACGTCGTCGAGCGTGATGCGCCCGAGCATTGCCAGTGCCTCGTGCCGACGCGCGGCCTCGAAGCCAGCCTGCCGGTCCATCGCGGCCACGACGTCCAGTGCCTGATCCTCGTTCAGCGTGGCCAGATCGATCATGGCGAGCCGGCGCCCGAGCATCGGTCCGGGAGCTGCGTCGGCCAAGGGCTCGAGCGGGTTGTCGTCGGCGGACGGGAACGGACTGTCCTCGGAGAAGATCAGCACCGAGGGCCCGTCGGGGTCGTCGGCCAGCCAGTCCGGTGGCGCACCCCACTGGAAGGGCGCGTCGGGCTCCCCGAGGTGCCCTTCTCGAGTGCGCACATGCTCGAACATGTGTTCTATCCTACGAACAATCGGCGGCAAGCGCAAGAGGGTTAAAGCACGATTCGCCATCAGCGAAACATTTCGCACGCTATCGATGGGTGACAGGGTCGGCAGTTGCAGTTATGGTCTGAGCATGGCGCTGATCGCGCCGGCGGCCAGCTCTGGCCCCAGTAGGAGCACGCGCACGCCGAATGGGGGCCGGGTGATCACGACGATGGATCGGCTTGGCGTAGTCGAACGAACGTCGGCACCGCGGCCGGACGCGATCTCAGTTGCGGCGATCTCGGTTGCGCTGGTGGCTGCCGACGGGAGACGGTAGGGACATGCTCTTCATGCAGGATCGCCGGCCCATGCACCGGTTGGCCATCGCCGATGCGACTGACGTCATCGCCCAGGTTCGTCCCGAGGATCTGGACAAGCCCACGCCGTGCGCAGGGTGGAACCTCGGCCGGTTGCTCACGCACATGATTGGCCAGAACCACGGGTTCGCCGAGGCCATCGAGAATGGCGACGCGCCGGCCAGTGCGTATAGCTATCAATGGACGGCGGAGCACGATCTGCACAGCGCGTGGGCCCAGTCGGTCGAGCGGCTCGCGAAGGCCGTCGACGCCCATGAGCTGGACGAGCGCATCACCCTGGTCGAGATCAACCCGAAGGCCACCTATCCGCTCGGGGCCGTGATCGGGTTCCACACCCTCGATACCGCGATCCACGCTTGGGATGTCTCGACCTCTCGCAACGTGCTCTACCGGCCCAACGAGGACCTCATCGACGAGGTGTACGCCCGAGCCCGCCAGGTGCCCGCCGGCAAGAACCGGACCGGCCCGGGCGCCGCGTTTGCGCCGCCGATCACCGTCCCGCCTGAGGACCTCTGGCGGACCGCGCTCGCGCTCCTAGGCCGTAGGGGCTGACC
>JAOPVO010000321.1 GCA_025966155.1 Pseudonocardiales bacterium | reverse complement strand
TGAGCTGCCCCGCCTGGCCCTGGGCAAGGTCGACCGCGCGGCAATCCGCGCCGCCAGCCGGTAGCCAGCGGCGGGCGCTGCCCATCGACCCGTTGAACCCCTGGTGATGATCTCGGTGAAAGCGTTGTTGAGACGACACGTTCACCGTGATCATCCGCCTGATCCATCGACCGCGGCCCGCTGCATCCATCGCGCCCGCTGCATCCATCGCGCCCGCGGCATCTATCGCGATGATCTCGACCAAAGTGGGCCCAGAGCGACACTTTCACCGAGATCATCAGCACCGAGCCGACCCGCCGGTGCGACTCGGGCGCGGCCGCTGTGCCAGCATGTCGCCCGTGGCAACGGCGGCGCAGTGGGTCGAGGGCGCGCGGCTGCGCACCCTCCCGGCGGCGATCGCGCCGGTCATCGCGGGCACGGGCGTCGCGGCCTACGTCGATGCGGTCATCTGGTGGCGGGCGGCGCTGGCGCTGGTCGTCGGGCTGGCCATGCAGGTGGGCGTCAACTACGCCAACGACTACTCCGACGGCATTCGCGGCACCGACGATGTCCGGGTCGGGCCGCTGCGCCTTGTGGGGTCCGGCGTGGCCACCCCCAAGTCGGTCAAGCTGGCCGCATTCGCCTGCTTCGGGATCGGGGCGGTCGCGGGCCTGGCACTGGCCGCCGTCACGACGTGGTGGCTGCTGCTGGTCGGCGTCGCCGCCATCGCCGCGGCCTGGACGTACACCGGCGGCCCCAGCCCATACGGCTACCGCGCGCTCGGCGACGTCAGCGTCTTCCTGTTCTTCGGGCTGGTGGCCGTGCTTGGCACGGTCTATGTGCAGACCGGCGGGCTGGGCTGGGCCGCGTGGGCGGCCGCCATCGCGATCGGCGCGCTGGCCTGCGCGATCCTCATGGCGAACAACCTGCGCGATATCGCCACCGATATCACCTCGGACAAGCGCACCCTGGCTGTGCTGCTGGGCGACGCCCGCACCCGCATCGCCTATGTCGCGCTCATCGCGCTCCCGCTGGCGCTGGCCATCGCCCTGGCGATCACCGAGACGCCCTGGGCGCTGCTCGCTGCTGCGGGGCTCGCCTTGGCCATCCCGGCCCTCAGAGCCGTCCTGAGCGGCGCAACCGGGCGCGCGCTGATCGTGGTGCTCAAGACGACCGGGCTGGCGGAGCTGGCCTATGCGGCGCTGCTCGCGGTTGGCCTCGCCATCGCCGCCGCCTGAGCCCGCCGTTCCGCTTCGCGCGCTGACGCCGCCGAACCCATCACGCAGGAATGGACCGTCCCGGCCGATAGTCGCCCCGAACGGTCCATTCCTGGCACAGCGAGCGAGGTCTACAGGTCGTCGACGAGCTCGCGCATCGTCTCGATCGTCTCGACCGCGTCCGCCCCGCCGACCGGGCGGATCGACAGCGACGTGATGCCCGCTTCCTTGTACGCCGCGAGGCGCTCCTTGACGTAGGACTTCGGGCCGATCAGCTGGGACTTCTCCAGCCACTCCTCGGGCACGAACTTGGCGGCCTCGCCCTTATTGCCGTCCAGGTACAGGTCCTGGATGTGCTTGGCCTCGTCCGGGAACCCGAAGGCCACGGCCATGTCGTTGTAGAAGTTCGCGCCGCGCGCACCCATCCCGCCGACGTAGAGCGCCAGCTGCGGGCGGTAGAGGTCGCGCAGCTCCTGCACCGGCAGGTTCTCCCCGATCGCGACATTGACGCCGGCCGAGATCTCGAACGGCAGGCGGTCCGGGCCGCGCTTGGCCAGGCCGGCGGTGAGCGCGGGGCCCCACACGTCCTTGATCTTCTCGGGGATCAGGTGGATGGGGATCCAGCCGTCGGCCACGTCAGCGGCCTTCTCGACGGCCTTCTGGGTCAGGGCGGCCCACCAGATCGGGATGTCCGGGCGCAGCGGGTAGTCCATGACGTTGAGCGCCTTGCCCAGCCCGAGCCCCTGGTCCTTGGGCAGAGGGACGGTGATCGCGGACCCGGAGTAGATGACCTTCTCCCGCTTCCAGACCAGCCGGCAGACGCCGATGACGTCGACGATGTGGGACAGCGGCTTGGTGTACGGAATGCCGTGGAAGCCCTCGATCACCTGCGCGCCGGAGCTGCCGAGGCCCAGGATGAACCGGCCTCCGGACATCTCGTCGATGCTGGCCGCGGTTACGGCGATGGTGGTCGCGGACCGGGAGTAGACGTTGACGATGCTGGTCGCCAGCTGGACGCGCTCGGTCTTCGCCGCGACGTACGCGAGCTTGGTGAAGGCGTCGAAGCTCCACGCCTCACCGGCCATGACGATGTCCAGGCCTGCCTTCTCCATGTCGACGATCGTGTCGACGGAGGCGACGAAATCCTTCTTCCCACCGAGGCCGAACCCTGCTGCAAGCTTCACCGTGCGCTCCTGTCTTCGGTTGGCCACGGCGCCGATTCGTCGAGGGGGTCCGACGAGCTGGTCAGAGCTGGGCGGCGCCGTTGCCGCACTCGGCCTCGGAATGGGCCGTTGCCCCCGACGCTAGGGCGCGCTTGTCGCGCGGCGCAAGACGCGAGCTGCCCACCTCGCAACGACGCGTGCCGTGCTTGAGCAGACAGCGCCCGTGAAGCGCCGGACACCGCGCCCGTGCGACGCAGTGCCGCGGCAGGCGCACCGACGGGCCGCCGCCTACTGTGGATGCATGATCCGCTTCGGTTTGCTGTTCACCCTGGTGATCATCGTGCTGTGGATTTTCGCGATCTTCGACTCGATCACCTCGGACACGGCGAAGGTGCGCAACCTCCAGAAGCCGCTCTGGGTGATCATCGTGCTGCTGTTCGGCCCGATCCTCGCCAGCGGCTCGATCGCCTGGATGATCTGGGGGCGTCCGCGGGTCTCCCCCGGCGGCGGCGGCGGCGGCAGCTGGGGCGGCGGGGGTTCCGGCGGCCGCCCGACCGGGCCGAGCTCGTTCGGGCCGCGCGGCGGCCGCACCAGGTCCCGTCCGGTCGCACCGGACGACGACCCGGACTTCCTGCGCACCCTGTAGCTCCCAGCGGCGCGAATGATCCATGAAGCCGGCGTCGGCTGGCCCATTGCGCCGGCGTCAGCTGTTCAGGCCGCTGTAGCTATGGAGGCCGGCTGACCCATTGAGCCGGCTCAGCTGTTCAGGCCGCTGTAGCTATGCAGGCCGGCTATGACCACGTTGACCACGAAGAAGTTGAACGTCATCGCGCCGAAGCCGACGATATTGATCCACGCGGCAGCGCGGCCCTTCCAGCCGGCCGTGGCGCGGGCGTGCAGGTACGCGGCGTAGATGACCCAGACGATGAAGGCCCAGACCTCCTTGGGGTCCCAGCCCCAGTACCGGCCCCACGCGGCCTCGGCCCAGATCGCGCCGCAGATGACGGCGAAGGTATAGATCGGGAACGCGAAGGCGACGGCGCGGTAGGCGCCCTTGTCCAGCGATGCGGCGGCCGGCAGCCGGGAGCCGATGGCCCGCCAGCCCGATTGCGGCGCCTCGCCGGCCGCGGCGAGGCGGTCGTAGCGCGAGCGCACGAGGTACAGCACGGTGAGGACGGTGCTGGTCATCAGGACGCCCTCGGAGCTGGCCGCGGCCGAGACGTGGATGGCCAGCCAGTAGGACTGCAGCGCCGGGACCAGCGGGGACGCCTGGACGTACCAGACGGTGCCGGCCAGGAACATCACGATGACGACGGGGAACAGCGCGAATCCGCCGAGGTAGCGCAACTGCGGAAGCTTGATCAGCGTCGCCAGGAACGCCAGCACGGCGACTAGGCCCGCGATCGCCGCGAATTCGTACATGTTGCCCCACGGCACCCGGTCCACGGCGATCCCGCGCAGCGTCACCGAGGTGCCATGCAGGATCACGCCGATGACGGTGATGACCACAGCGAGGACGCCGAGCCGATCGCCGCTCGAGTGGGCCTTGCGGACCGGGTTGTCGATCTTGCCGAACGCCGGGCGCAGCGCCGCAGCCGGGACATCGGCGGTCGCGACGGTCCCCCCGCCGGTCGAGGCGCCGACGCTCACGAGCTCGCGCCGCGGCGCCGTGGCGGCCGCGGTGCTGGCGACGTAGCCCTTGCGCCCGAATGCGTATTCGGCGGTGTAGAAGCACATAGCCACTGCATAGGTGGCAATGGACGTGGTGAACAGCACGTCCGATAGCCGGGCGAGGCTCTCGTTGGCGGCCATCGTCACTCCTCGTCGATCCGGGTCGGGCCGGTCTGGGCGGTACTGGGTAGCTCGGAAGTGCTCGGTGATTCGGCAGTGCTGGGCGGGGCCCCGGCCAGATCGGCGCGCAGGCGCTCGATCACATTCCGGAACTCCTCGGGGAAGCTGCCGGAGTCGCTCCGGGCGAGTCCGCCGACTGACACCACGGTACGGGCCGGGTCGCCCGGTGCGCCCGCCGCGGCGCCGCCGGCGCCAGCCGGGCTGAAGCGGACCCAGATCCGTCGGCGGCGGATCGCCAGCGAGCCGAGCAGCCCGGCAACCATCAGGACGGCGGCGATCAGGAGCTCGCGCTGCGACGGGTCGTGGGAGACCTGGAGGCTGGCCCACTCCTTGACCGAGTCGAAGGTCACCGTGGTGCCGTCGGCGAGGGTCATCGTCTCGCCCATGGCCAGGTTCTGGCGGTCCTGCACGACCAACCCGGTGCTGGGGTCGGCCTTTCCCTCGTCCTTCTGCGTCGCCGACAGCGAATAGACCGACTGCGGACCCAGCTGCAGGCCGAGGTCGCCGGTGTAGACGATGAGGCCGAGCACCGGGTTGCCCAGCTTCGGGCTGGTCGAGACGATCACGCCGCCGTGATCGACCGAGGTTGGGGCGAAGATCCCCTCGACGCCGATGTCATTGCCGGCGCCGACGGGCCCGGCGAACTTGAAGGCGCCCTCGCTGGTGTAGTTCAGATCGGCCGGGACGAACGCGGCCTCGGAGGTCAGCGGGGGCTGGCCCGGGCGCGTCACGGTGATGACCGGCGTGTAGCCGTGGCTCAGCAGATACACCCGATCGCCCTCGAGGCGCAGCGGCGAGTTGACCTTCAGCCGGTACTGCTCGGGGGCGCTGTCGACGCTGCGGGAGTAGGTGATGTCGGCGCGGAAGTCCGACGCCGACCCGTCCGCGCGGTACGTGGCCTGGAAGTCGTTGAGGGTGTCGATGCAGAACGGCGCGACCTGGCCGTCCTGCGCAAGGCGCCCGGACTTGAACGAGTCGTAGGTCAATACCGAGTTGCAGAACCCGCGGCCCTCGGTCACCAGCACCGTGCCCTGATAGCCGAAGAGGTTGCCGATGGCGATGCAGATCAGCAGGGTCAGCAGCGATAGGTGGAACAGGAGGTTCCCGGCCTCGCGGCTGTAGCCCTTCTCCGCGGCGATGGCGACCGAGCCGCCGGGCTCCTCGCGGACGATCGCGCGCCAGCGCCGGCCGAGGCTGGCCCGGGCCACGGCGGCCAGATCCGCGGCCGACCGCTCGCCGAGCACATCGAAGCCCGTGCTCTCGGGCAGCCGCAGCAGATTCCGCGGTGCGGGCAGCGGCTTGGTGCGCAGGGACTTGGCGTACAGCCTGATCCGCGGCACCAGGCAGCCGATCAGCGAGACGAACAGCAGCAGGTAGATCGCGGCGAACCAGGCCGACCCGAAGACGTCGAACATCCCGATGCGATCGAGGAATGTGCCCCAGGCGCCGTGTTGGTCGATGTACTGCTGGGTGCGCAGCGGATTGAGATTGCGCTGCGGCAGAAGGGATCCGGGCACCGCGGCGATCGCGAGCAGGAACAGCAGCACCAGTGCGGTGCGCATGCTGATCAGCCGGCGCCAGAGCTTCCGCACCCCGGCGACCGGGCCGTGCCGGATGATGCGCTGCAAGGCCGTCTCGGTCGGCCGGGACTGCGCGGAGGGCTGCGCGGAGGGTTGCGCGGCGCTGCCAGCGTCGGGCGGCGCGTCGGTAGCTGTGCCGGTCACAGGCCGGCCCCGAAGCCGCCGGTGCCCAGGCGCGAGCGCAACTGGACGATCCAGTGATCCCAGGCGCCGGTGACGAGCAGGATCCCGATCAGGACGAGGAGGACGCCGCCGACCCGGCTGATCAGCTGGCCGTGCCGGCGCGCGAAGCCCACGGCGCCGGTGACCCAGCCGGCGCCCCATGCGACCAGCAGGAACGGGATGCCGAGGCCGGCGCAGTAGGCCAGGGAGAGGATCGCGCCGCGCCCGGCGGTGCCCTCCGTGGCGGCGAGGGAGTAGACGGCCGTCAGCGTGGGGGTCAGGCACGGCAGCCAGCCCAGGCCGAAAACGAGGCCGAGCAGAGGCGCGCCGAGCAGCCCGGTCGAGGGCAGCCAGCGCACCCGCCGCTCGCGCTGCAGCGCCGGGATCCGGCCCAGGAAGGCGATGCCTACGACGATGGTGATCGACCCGAGCACGATCTGGAGTTGGCGCTGGTACTCGGTGATCGTCGAGCCGAGCGTGCCGAACAGCGCCCCGGCGGTGACGAAGACGAACGAGAATCCGGCGATGAACAGCAGCGCGCCGATGAGCATCCGCCGCTGCTCGACCCGGCCCTCGGACCCGACCTGGCCGCTGAGCCCGGCGACGTAGGACAGGTAGCCCGGCACGAGGGGCAGCACGCACGGGGACAGGAAGCCGACCAGCCCAACTAGCGCCGCGACGGCAATGGCGACGATGAGCGGCCCGGTCGTCACCGTCGAGACGAGACCGGATTCGGCCAGTGCCGGCGCAGCCGGATCAGCCAGCACGCTGGCGGCGATCGCGGCCGCACTCATGACTCGGCACTCATGACTCGGTGCTCATGACTCGGTGCTCATTCGGCGAGCAGCGTCTCGAGGACCGGGTCGATATCCCCGGCGAGGATGGCGCCGACGAAGACCGCCGCCACCCGGCCCTGCTTGTCGAGCACCACCGTGGCCGGCAGCCCGCGCATCGGGATGTTCCCGAGCTGCAGGGCGGCCTTGGCGTTGAAGTCGAAGATGATCGGATAGCTGATGTCGTTGTTATCGACGAAGGCCTTGGTGCTGTCCTCGACGTCCTTGACCGCCACGCCCAGGAACAGCACGCCGCGGGCCTCGTTGGCGCGGTAGATCTTGTCCAGCTCGGGCGTCTCGATGACGCACGGCCCGCACCAGGATCCCCAGAAGTTGATGAACACGACATCGCCGGCATGGTCGGACATCGAGAATGCCGACCCGTCGAGCTCAGTGCCGGTGACGGTGCCGGCGGGCTTGCGATCGGCCGGCGCGATGACCTCGCCCTTGGGCGTGGCTGACACGTAGCGGTACTGGGTGTCCGACAGCTGGTCGACGCGGTCCTTGCCCCCGGTGCACCCGGCCAGCAGCGCGAGCGCGGCAACGCAGAGGGCGGCAGCAAGCGCGCGCCCGCGACGGCGCGGGCGGGAGGGTGGGGATGAGCGCATAACTGCCCCAGTGTGACCGATGCTCCTGTGCGAACCCAATTGGGTGGGACCGAACCCAATCGGGTGGGACTCAGTCTTCGGCGAGCAGGGCCTCCATCGGCGGCTGCACATCCCGGGCTGTCACTGGACCGATATAGACCGCCGCGACCCGGCCGCGCCGATCGACGAGCACGGTCGCCGGTAGACCGCGCATCGGCACATTGCCCAGCTGGATCGCCGTCTTGGCATTCGGGTCGAAGACGATCGGGTAGCTGAGGGATGCATCGCGCACGAACTTCTCGGCGTCGGCCCGCAGGTCCTGAACGGTGAGGCCGACAATGGTCGCGCCCTTCGGCGACAACGCGCGGTACACGGCGTCGAGCCCTGGTGCCTCGTTGCGGCACGGAGGGCACCAGGAGCCCCAGAAGTTCAGCGCGACGACCTGGCCACGCAGGTCCGCCAGCCTGAACGCCCCACCGGCGATGAGCTCGGACGACACGGCGCCTGCAGGCCGCCGATCGGCTACGGGGATCAGCGTCCCCTTTTCCGTCGGCCCGATGTAGCAGAAGGTGTCGGACGCCGCGCAGTCATTGCCGACGACGATCCGGTACCCGACCAGCGCCGCGCACGCGCACGCGACCGCGACGGTGGCGGCGGCGACGAGCGCCAGGACCGTGCTGCGGCGGCTCATGCCCCGGCAACTGCGCCTTTCGGGGTCGCGCCGGCGGGCTCGGTGTAGTCGACGCCGACGATCACGTCCCCGTCGAAGGTCAGCGAGGTGACCGACGCCAGGCTGCACTCGCGCTTGCGTGGGTCATGCCAGAGGCGCTGGCCCTCGGCGAACCGGCGCAGCACGACGATCGGCAGCTGATGCGAGACGCAGAGCGCCTCGCCGCCGGTCTCGATGGCATGGTCCCGGGCGGAGTGGGCCGCGGCGACCATTCGCTGGGCGACCTGCGCGTACGGCTCGCCCCACGATGGGCGGACCGGGTTGGTCAGCTTGGACCAGTGCCTCGGATTGGCGAATACGCCTTTGCCGCCGGCGACCGGGGCGCCCTCGAACTTGTTGTCGGCCTCGATCAGCCGCTCGTCGATATCGATCTCGAGGCCGGTCGCGGCCGCGATCGGGGCCGCGGTTTGCTGCGCCCGCTCGAGGGGCGACGACACGAGGTACGTCAGCGGGCGCTGGGCCAGGAACTGCGCGGCGATGTCGGCCATCGCGTGCCCCGCTTCGGAGAGCCCGAAGCCCGGGAGGCGGCCGTAGAGCACTTTGCCGGGATTGAAGACCTCGCCGTGGCGGAGCAGGTGGACAACTGTGCGCGGCATGGCGAGCAGAGTAATGGGCGCCCAGAAGCCGGGAGGTACTAGAGGTAGACGCCGCGGACGGCGAGCCAGACCTCGGGGTCGTAGGCGGTGCCGCCGATGCCGGTGCGGATCTCCAGGTGCAGGTGCGCCCCGGTCGACTCGCCCTCGCTGCCGACGTACGCGATGAGCTGGCCGGCCCTGACCTCTTGGCCGCGGGACACATTCAGGATCCGCATGTGGCCGTAGATCGACACGTAGCCGTTGTGATGGTCGATGACCACCCAGTTGCCGAACCCCGAGGCCGGCCCGGAGGCGATGACCGTGCCGTCGCCGATGGCCATGATCGGGGTGCCGAGCGAGGCGGCGAGGTCAGTGCCCCAGTGGAAAGTGCCCCACCGGGAGCAGAAGCACGACGAGACGTAGTAGGAGCCCGGGTTGATCGGCACGACCCAGGCGGCGCCGTCAGTCGGCGGGGCGTACGCCTTGGAGGGCGGGGCCGTCGACCCTCCGGACGATCCGCTGGATCCGCTGGGTGCGCTGGATCCGCCGCTGCTCGGGGGCGGGGCGCTCGCCTGCTGGCGCTGCTGCTCGATGATGCGCTGCCGCTCCTGCTCGGCGGCGATCCCGGCCTGGCGCTGCTGCTCGGCGGCGATCGCGGCCTGGCGCTGCTGCTCGGCGATCCGCTGACGCTCCTGCTCGGCGGCCCAGGCGTCGTAGGCCGCTCGCTGATCCTTCAATCCGGCCAGCGCTCCGGCGGCGGCGGCGGCTTGGGCGTTCACCTGCTCGCGCTGCACGGCTAGTGCGGCGCGCTTGGACTCGTTCTCGCGCAGGATCGCGATCGCCGCGTCCTTGTCGGCCGACGCCTGGACCTGCAGGGTCTCGGCCAATTGCTGCGCCGACCGTCTTGTGGCGTCGGCGTTGGAGGACTCGACGACGGCCCGCGAGACCGCGGCGGTCACCTCGCTCTGATGCTGGGCCAGGAAGCGGCGCGTGTCGGCGATATCGCCGAGCTCGCTCGGGTCCTTGGCCACCAGGAGGCCCCCGCCGCTGATCGTGGGCGCTGAGATGTAGGCCTGGCGGGCGAGCTCGCGCAACTGCTCGCGAGCAGCTTCCTCGGCGATCTTGGCGGTGTCGAGCGCGGCTTGGGCGGCCGTGACGGCCTCGAGTGCGGCCTGCAGATCGCGGGTGGTCTGGTCGTAGCGGTCGAGTGCAGCCTGTGCGGCGATGCTGAGGCGGGCGATGTCGCCGTCGATGCCGGCGAGGACGCCGGTGAGCCGGCCGAGTTCGGCCGCATTGGCGTTCGCGTTGGCCTGGGCGTCGGCAATCTGCTTGTCGGAAGGGTTGGCGGGGTCAGCCGCGGCGGTCCCGGTATATGCCAGGAACGACGTGAGCACCGTGCAGAACGCGAGGAACCCGCACAGAACCCGCAGTTGAAGCGGTCGCGCAGGCGTCCGCCGCGCTCCCCGGGTCATGGGCGCATCGTGCCATCCCAATACCAGCGGCGCCAACTGCCACTTGAGTAACAGCAGCCACAAGCACAATTCGACCGCACCCCACAGAGGTCGCCTCTATCCGCGCGGGTAAGGCAATCGCGGCGACCTTACGCTTTGGCGGGTGGATCAGGCGGCGCGGGCCCGCGGCAGTCGCATGGTGCCCGCAGGCACACTGGGGCTGGCGGCGGCGCCGGGGCTAGTGGCGTCGCTCGGGCTTGCGTCGGCGCTGGTCGCAGAGTTGGCGGGCCCGGCCGTCGCCCTGCGACGGAGCAACGCCGTCTTCCCGGCGTACCACGGACCGAGAAGCAGGGCCGACGCGATCAGCAGCGCCACGAGCAACGCGGCGCCCACGCCGGCGACGGCGAGGATCACCGACCAGTAGATGTCCATCGAGCAGTCCCCCAGGAGTGCAGTGCGACAAGGCGGGGGCTCTGAGCGAACCCTCACTACTTGGATGCACCGGATGCCCGGTCGTGAACCGCTTTCCGACGATCGTTACCGGAAAGAGCCCAACGTTGGGCACATTGCCGGGACGAAGTCCGTCAACGTGCCCAACGTTCGCCGTGCCGAGGGGGTTAGCGAGTCGGGGGCGTTGCCGCCGCCGCGGCCCACGCCGCCCGCGGGAGCGCCGCGGCGATGCGGCTGATGGCCTCGTCGTCATGGGCCGCCGAGACGAACCACGCCTCGAACGCGCTGGGCGGGAGGTAGACCCCGGCCTCGAGCATCGCGTGGAAGAACGGCGCGTACCGCCACGTCTGCGCCGCCTTGGCCTGCTCGTAGTTCAGCACCGGGTCGGGCGAGAAGAAGAACGAGAACATGTTGCCGGCGTACTGCAGGCGATGCTCGACCCCGGCCTGGCTCAGCGCCTCGGACGTCAATCGCCCGACGGTCGCCGCGACGTAGTCCAGGCGGGCGTAGACGCTGGGCGTGCAGTTCTGCAGCGTCGCCAGGCCCGCAGCCACGGCAACGGGGTTCCCGCTCAGGGTGCCCGCCTGGTAGACGGGCCCGTTCGGGGCCAGCATCGCCATCACATCGGCCCGGCCGCCGAAGGCCGCAGCCGGCAGGCCGCCGCTCATGACCTTGCCGAAGGTGAACAGATCGGCCGGCACGGCCTCGCGGCCGAACCAGCCCGCCGCGGTGACGCGGAAGCCGGTCATGACCTCGTCGCTGACCAGCAGCGCGCCGTGCCTCGACGTCAGGTCGCGCAGCGCCGCGTTGAAGCCCGGCAGCGGCGGGACCGCGCCCATATTGCCGGCAGCGGCCTCGGTGATGACGCATGCGATCTCGGTGCCGTCCAGCGCGAACACCGCCTCGAGCGCGGCAATGTCGTTGTAGGGCACCACGATCGTGTCGCCGGTCTGGGCGCCGGTGACGCCCTCGGTGTCCGGCAGCGCGAAAGTGGCCAGGCCCGAGCCCGCCTGAGCCAGCAGCGCGTCGACGTGGCCGTGATAGCAACCGGCGAACTTGACGACCTTCTTGCGGCCGGTGAAGCCACGGGCGAGGCGGATGGCCGACATCGTCGCCTCGGTGCCGGAGTTGACGAGGCGCACCTGCTGGACCGGGTTGGCGATACCGGCGGCCGCAGCAGCAGCTCCAACCCGGTTGATGATCTCCTCGACGAGGTCGATCTCCCCGACGGTCGGGGTGCCGAAGGACAATCCATTCGCGGCGGTCCGCTGGACGGCCTCGACCACGGCCGGGTACGCGTGGCCCAGCACCATCGGGCCCCACGAGCTGACGAGGTCGACGTAGGTCCGGCCATCGGCGTCGGTCAGATACGCGCCGCGGCCGGACACCATGAACCGCGGGGTGCCGCCAACGGACTGGAATGCCCGAACCGGGGAGTTGACCCCGCCGGGGATGACGCGCTTGGCCCGCTCGAACAGCGCCGCCGAGGCTGGGGCCGGCGTGGGGGTGCCGGGCGGGGCGTAGGCCGGGCCGGGCGGCGTCGCCTGGGCGTACTGAGGCTGGGCGTACTGGGGCTGGGCGTACTGCGGCTGGCCGTACTGGGGCTGCCCGTACTGCGGCTGCGACTGGGTCGGCTGCGGCCGCCCATAGGGCTGCGCGGGCTGGCCGGGCTGGCCGGGCTGGGGCGGGCCGTAAGGCGGCGGATACGTCACAGGAACTGTCCGTTCAGCTGGGGATGCCGGTCGAAGCGAGCGAAGCGTACGGCCGAATGGCGCAAAACGATCAAGCACGGAGCTCGATCAAGCTGTGAGGAGCGCCAGCGCGGATCAGTCGCGCAGCAGCGCGATCGCGTCGACGGCCCAGTACGTCAGGATCATCGACGCGCCGGCGCGGCGCAGCGACGTGAGGGTCTCGACGATCACCCGGTCGCGGTCGATCCACCCGTTGGCCGCGGCGGCCTCGACCATCGCGTACTCGCCGCTGACCTGATAGGCCGCGACCGGCACGGGCATCGCGTCCGCGACCTCGCGCAGGATGTCCAGGTACGGCAGCGCCGGCTTCACCATGACGATGTCCGCGCCCTCGGCGACATCGGCGGCGGCCTCGGCCAGCGCCTCGGCGCTGCTGCGGGCGAAGTCCTGCTGGTAGCTCTTGCGGTCGCCGGTAAGCGTCGAGTCGACGGCCTCCCGGAACGGGCCATAGAACGCGGACGCGTATTTCGGGGCGTAGCCGAGGATTCCGGTGTCGAGCCGCCCGGCGCCGTCCAGGGCGGCGCGCACAGCAGCGACCTGCCCGTCCATCATCCCGCTGGTACCCAGCAGATGCGCGCCGGCGTCGGCCTGGGCCAGCGCCATCGACGCATAGCGCACTAACGTCGCGTCGTTGTCGACCGAGCCGTCGGCGGCGAGCACGCCGCAGTGGCCGTGATCGGTGAACTCATCGAGGCAGAGGTCGGCCATGATCACCGTGGCGTCGCCGACCTCGTCGCGCAGCGCCCGAAGGCCCACGTTGAGGATCCCGTCCGGATCATCGGCCCCGCTGCCCTGCGCATCGCGCGTCGCTGGGACGCCGAAGAGCATCAGCCCGCCGACCCCGGCGTCGACCGCCTCGTGCGCGGCCTTCCGCAGGGAGTCGACGGTGTGCTGGAAGACCCCGGGCATCGAGGCGATCGGCGACGGCGCGCCGATCCCCTCCCGCACGAACATAGGCAGCACTAGATCGGATGGGCGCACCGAGACATCGCGCACCAGCCGGCGCAGGGCCGGCGTGGAGCGCAGCCGTCGCGGCCGCGAGACCGGGAAGCCCGGCAGCGCGTCCATCAGCGTCGGCGGGCCGGCTTCGCAGCCGCCTTCTTGGCCGCGGCCTCGGCTGACTTGAGCCGGTCCTCATCGGCCCGCGCCAGCGCGAACTCCGCCAGCGCATCGACCAGCGCGCCGATGGTCGCGGACTCCGGCTGCACATCGACGCGCAGCCCGAACTCCCTTGCCGTTGCCGCGGTCTGCGGGCCGATCACCGCGACGATGGTCTTGGCGTGCGGCTTGCCGGCGATGCCGACGAGGTTCCGCACCGTCGAGGACGAGGTGAAGCACACGGCCTGGAACCCGCCGGACTTGATGGCGTCGCGGATCTCCGCAGCCGGCGGGGCCGCGCGGACGGTCCGGTAGGCGGTGACGTCGTCGACCTCCCAGCCCATCTCGCGCAGGCCGCCGGACAGCGTCTCGGTGGCGATGTCGGCCCGCGGCAGCAGCACCCGGTTGATCGGGTCGAGCACGTCGTCGAACGGCGGGAAGTCGGCCAGCAACCCTTCGCTGGACTCCTCGCCGGACGGCAGCAGCTCGGGCTTGATGCCGAATGCCCGCACCGCGTCGGCCGTGGACTGCCCGACGCAGGCGATCTTCACGCCGGCGAACGCGCGGGCGTCGAGGCCGAATTCCTCGAACCGCTCCCGGACGGCGCGCACGGCGTTGGTCGACGTGAACACGATCCACTCGTATCGCCCGGTGACCAGGCCCTTGATGGCCCGCTCCATCTGCGTCGGCGTGCGCGGCGGCTCGACGGCGATCGTGGGGACCTCGACGGGGACGGCGCCATACGTGCGCAGCCGCTCGCTCATCGCGCCGGCCTGGTCCTTCGTGCGCGGCACCAGGACCCGCCATCCGTACAGCGGGCGCGACTCCCACCAGGACAGCCGCTCGCGTGTGCCGCCCTTGAGCGGCGCGCCCAGCGTGACCACAAGCGTGCCGGCCATTCCGGCGGCGGCCAACTCGATCTCGCCGAGCGTGCCGACGGTGGTGTGCTGGCCGTTCCCGGTGCCGTCGCAGGTGACGGTGACCGCGGTGTCGGGCTTGCAGCCGCCGGCGACGAGCTGCTCCGCGGCGGTGGCGAGGTCCAGCGCGTTGACGGTGAGCACCAGCGTGCCCGGCACATCGGCGACGGCATCCCAGTTGACGTCGGCGATCGCGCCGCCGACGCCTGGGCGCAGGTCGATCTCCGTGCGCACCGGGCCGAGCGCGATACCGGCGTAGGTCGCGGTGGTGCTGCCGATGTCGAGCCCGGGCACGACCGCGAAGGGCGCCGCCGCCCGGGACGCCGCGAGGGCCTCGCGAGCCACGGAATCGGAGGCGAACGGGTCGCCCGCGATGAGGCGCACCACGTCGGATCCATTGCGGGCATCGGCCAAGGCGGCGCGCCCGGCGTCGACTGGATCGGCCTCGTGCGTGACGACGGCGGCCGGCACCAGCGCGCGGACAGCCGCCGGGACCTCGGGATCGATGTGCACGATGTCGGCCGCGCGCAGCGCATCCAGCGCGGCGATGCTCAGCAGCCCCGGGTCACCGGGACCGCTGCCGACAAAGGTGACTCGGCCTACGGACTTGCGCACGCGCGTCATGTTCGGCTTCCCATCATGGTGTCTGCACCAGCAGTCAGTAAGTCCTGCGCGAGGCGCCGCCCGATCGCCTCGGCCTGTTCAGGTGGCCCGGTCGCCGAGAGCCGGACTGCGTCCGACCCATCGAGCGCAGTGACATTCGCCCTCAGGAATAGCTCGCTATCGTCAGGCCCGTCCCCGACGGCGATGTCGGCGAGCGCGCCGATCGGCGCGCTGCAGCCGGCCTCGAGCTCGCTCAGCAAGGCCCGCTCGGCGGTGACCGCCGCCCGCGAATCGGGATCGTCCAGGCGCGCGAGCAAGGCGAGGATGGCGGTGTCATCGGCCCGGCACTCGATGGCCAGCGCGCCCTGTGCGGGAGCGGGCAGCATCTGCATCGGGTCCAGGAGCTCGGTGATCGCGTCGACGCGCCCCATGCGGCGCAGGCCGGAGGCGGCCAGCACAACGGCATCGAGCTCGTCGGACGCCACCTTGCCCATGCGGGTGTCGATGTTGCCGCGGATGGCCACGACCTCGAGCCCGAGGCCCAGCGCCCGCAGCTGCGCGGCCCGCCGCGGCGATCCGGTGCCCACGCGCGAGCCGGCCGGCAGCTCGCCCAGCGTCAGGCCATCACGGGCCACCAGCGCATCGCGGGGGTCCTCGCGCACGGGCACCGCGCCGATGACCAGGCCCGGCTCGGACGTCGTGGGGAGGTCCTTATACGAATGAACGGCTATATCTAT
>JAOPVO010000289.1 GCA_025966155.1 Pseudonocardiales bacterium | reverse complement strand
CCCGGGCGGGCGGCCGCTGGAGCATGTGCGCGGCGCGGCCCTGGGCCTGCCGCCGACCGGTCCTGGCTCGCTGGCGACCTTCGGGCGACGGGCCGGCGCGTTCGCGATCGACTCCCTGCTCTCTGCGCTAGTCGCCTCTTTGTTCGTGTCCGCCGATCCCGAGCTGCCGGGGGTCGCCAGCCGCCTTCCGGGCTGGTGGAGCCTTATCCCGCTGTCGGTCCTGTACATCGGCGGCATGCTCCTCGTCGGCAAGACCCTCGGCCAGCACCTGCTCGGGCTGCGCATCGTGCGGGTCGACAAGGTGGCTGCGGTAAACCCGTGGCGCGCTATCGTGCGGACCGCCCTGCTCGTCCTCCTGATCCCTGCGGTCATCGTCGACAAGGATGGGCGCGGCATGCACGATCGCCTCACCGATACCGCCGTAATCAACGGATAACGGACCTCGCTTAGGCGTGGGACGCTGCACCATGTAGTCGCCCGTAACACCGCGGAAATATCTGGGACACTGCCCGGCAATGCCCCTGTCATACGTTGCGGCCGGTTGCACCCTGCACGACCGCGCTTTACCGGCCCCATCCCCAGCCTGCTCGGAGGACGAATGTTCACAACCCCAGACGAGGTCCTGAAGTACATCAAGGACGAGGACGTCAAGTACGTCGATGTCCGGTTCTGCGATCTGCCCGGCGTGATGCAGCACTTCAACATGCCGGCGTACTCGTTCACCGAGGCGGTCTTCACCGACGGACTGGCATTCGATGGCTCGTCCATCCGCGGATTCCAGACCATCAACGAGTCGGACATGGCGTTGCTGCCGGACGTCACGACTGCGGTGCTCGACCCGTTCCGCGCCGAGAAGACCCTGAACATCAACTTCTTCGTGCACGACGCGATCACTCGCGAGATCTACAGCCGCGACCCGCGCAACGTCGCCAAGAAGGCCGAGCAGTACCTGGCCAGCACCGGCATCGCGGACACCGCGTACTTCGGCCCCGAGGCCGAGTTCTACATCTTCGACTCGATTCGCTACGACACGAACATGCACGAGTCGTACTTCCACATCGACTCCGAGTCCGGCGTCTGGAACACCGGCCGCGAAGAGGCTGGCGGCAACCTGGGCTACAAGGTCCGCACCAAGGGCGGGTACTTCCCCGTCTCGCCGTACGACCACTACAGCGACCTGCGCGACCAGATGTCCAGCACGCTGACCCAGGTCGGGTTCGAGGTCGAGCGCGCCCACCACGAGGTCGGCACCGCCGGACAGGCCGAGATCAACTACAAGTTCGATAGCCTGCTGGCTGCGGCCGATCAGGTCATGCTGTTCAAGTACATCATCAAGAATGTGGCCTGGCAGAACGGCAAGACGGTCACCTTCATGCCGAAGCCGCTGTTCGGCGACAACGGCTCGGGCATGCACGTCCACCAGTCGCTATGGACCAACGGCCAGCCGCTGTTCTACGACGAGGCCGGCTACTCGGGCCTCTCGGAGATGGCGCGGCACTACATCGGCGGCCTGCTGCACCACGCGCCGTCGCTGCTGGCGTTCACCAACCCGACGGTCAACTCCTACCACCGCCTGGTCCCGGGCTACGAGGCGCCGGTCAACCTGGTCTACTCCGGCCGAAACCGCTCGGCCTGCCTCCGGGTGCCGGTCACCGGCTCCAACCCGAAGGCCAAGCGCATCGAGTTCCGCGTGCCGGATGCGTCGTCGAACCCCTACCTGGCGTTCGCCGCCATGCTGATGGCCGGCCTCGATGGCATCAAGAACAAGATCGAGCCGCTCGCGCCCGTCGACAAGGACCTCTACGAGCTCCCGCCGGACGAGGCCGCCGCGATCCCGCAGGTCCCGTCCTCGCTCGAGGCTGTTCTGGACAAGCTCGAGGCCGACCACGATTACCTGCTCGAGGGTGGCGTGTTCACCCCCGACCTCATCGAGACGTGGATCGAGTACAAGCGCGTCAACGAGGTCGACGCGATCCGCCTGCGCCCGCACCCGTACGAGTTCGCGATGTACTACGACATCTAACGATCGCGGGCTATGTTGCCGCTGATCATGCTCGGCCCGACGCCGGATCCCCTGCTGGGCAGGGGGTCCGGCGTCGGTGTTTGCGGTAATTGAATTGTCGCCACATCATCGGCGCCCGGCCGGCCATGGGCCCGTGTCACGTCATCGCCTGGGGGTTGGCGGCGCTACCATCCAGCGGTGGCCTTCTCTGTGAACCGCAAAGAGGCCACCTTTGGCAATTCTCTGGGCGGTCACGCCAACGGGTTCGGGGCGCTGCGCCTCCTGTTTGCCGCGGCGGTGATCTTCGATCACAGCTTCGTACTGGGCGGGTTCAGCGGGAACCGGCTGGAGAGCCTGTCCAACGGCCAGACTTCCCTCGGCGGTCTGGCTGTGTTCGGGTTCTTCGCGATCAGCGGCTACCTCATCACCAGCAGCGCGAAGCGCGGCGACGTGGTCCAGTTCCTCTGGCGGCGGGGGCTTCGGATCCTTCCCGCGTTCTGGGTGGTGCTGGGGGTGGCGGCGTTCATCGTCGGACCCCTGTATTGGCTGCGTTCGGGCGGTGGGATCGGCGACTACCTGGCTCGGACCCCGGGCGGGCCGGTGGAGTACCTAACCGGCAACTGGCGGCTGCGCGTCGAGGGCTACGGCATCCGGAATGTCTTCTCCGAGAGCCCATACGGGTTGAAGGTGCAGGGGTCCGTGCTCGACGGGACGCTCTGGACGCTGATCTACGAGTGGCGCTGCTACCTGCTGATCGCCGTGCTCATGGCCGTTGGGGTTATCCGCCGCGCGCCTGCCGTGCTTCCGGTGATTGCCGGCTATTGCGCCTACCTCGAGGTCGGCACGTGGCTGGGCCTGGATCTGCCCATGTCTGGGCTGGTGGCCCCGTTCGTGGATCGCTGGACACTGGTGTTCGTCTACATCTTCGCCACAGCGGGCGCGCTCGCGCTGTACGCCGACCGGATCCCGGTCGATTGGCGCCTGGCATCGGCGGCCGGGGCCCTGTTCGTCACGACTCTGTGTACAGGTGGGCTGCTGGCGATCGGCTTGCCAGCCGCTGTGTATGTCGTGCTGTGGGCGGCGGCGCGGGCTCCCGCGGCGCTGCACTCGGTGGGCGGGCGCAATGACTACTCCTACGGCGTCTACCTGTACGGGTTCATCGTGCAGCAGGGCCTGGCATCGATGGGGGTGCACCGCTACGGCTACCTGCCGTACCTGGTGGTGAGTGCAGCGGGTACCGCGGTGTGCGCTTGGCTGAGCTGGCATGTGGTCGAGAAGCAGGCGATGAAGCTCAAGGGCCACGGTCCTGGCCGCGGGGTGCTGCATTGGCTGGGTGCCGCCGGGGTCGGGCCGGAGCGCGCTGCGCGGCCGGAGCCAAGCCACGCGCGCTGAGCCCGAGGGCGGGCACCGCCCTTAGCCGGCTGAATAAGAGCAGCGGCCGGAGCCTGAAGGCCAGCCGACGGGCGCGGGCTGCCCGTCAACGACCCTGAGTCGACTATATGATTGCGCCTACTGATTGGCGGCCGGGACGCTGGTGGTGCCGGTCGGCATCGGCTCGCCGGAGCCGGACCCGCCGTCGGATAGAGCCGACAGCACAACGAGGGCGATGACTGCTGCGGCAATAACCGCAACGATCGCGAGCAGCGAAAGCAGGACTGAGTGCCGGCCGCGCTGGCGCTGATGGAAATCGGGCAGCCGGCTGAGGGCGAACTCCAGCGGCACACCCTGCTCGCGCTCGTCGTTCCACCGCCGGGCATTGGCACTGAGCCGGCGATCGATGTCGTCGTCGTTCATCCCAGATCCCGGCCGAGAATGGTCCGAAGCGCGCCCCGCGCGTCGGACAGGGTGGACTTCACGGTGCCCTGCGCGCAGTCCATGACCTGCGCGACCTCGGCCA
>JAOPVO010000283.1 GCA_025966155.1 Pseudonocardiales bacterium | reverse complement strand
GCCGGCCTCGAGGCGGTGATGGAGCGCCGGGCCCACAAGAAGGTCGTGGTGTTCCGGCCGCTGTACGCCGTCGGGGGCCAGGAGCTCGGATTCCTGCCCGGCAGCGAGGGCGAGAAGATGGCCCCGTGGGCGCAGGCCGTCTACGACACCCTCGGTGCCTTAGTCAGCAATGACGTGCTGGACGAGGTGATGGACCGCGGATTGATCGAGGTCCTGCCGCTGACGCACATTCGCGGTCGATCGCTGCATGATGCCTTCGTGATCGTCGACGAGGCGCAGTCGCTCGAGCGCAATGTATTGCTGACTGTGCTCTCCCGCATCGGCCAGGGCTCGCGCGTGGTGCTCACCCACGACGTCGCCCAGCGCGACAACCTGCGGGTCGGGCGGCACGACGGCATCGCGGCGGTAATCGAGGCGCTGCGCGGCCATCCGTTGTTCGCCCACGTGACGCTGACGCGGTCCGAGCGCTCCCCGATCGCCGCGCTGGTCACCGAGATGCTCGAGGACCTGCCGATCTAGCGCCCCTACCCCCCAGAATGGCAAGTTGGACCGGCAGGACCGGCTCAACTTGCCATTCTTGGGGCACGCTCGCGGCGAAGGTCAGACGGCGGGGCGGGTCATCGACAGCACATCGAGCACCTCGTCGAGCTTGGCCTCGGTGATGGTGTCCGGGACGTGCCCGCGCTCGATGACAACCTGGCGGATCGTCTTGCGCTCGTAGAGGGCCTGCTTGGCGATCTTGCCGGCCTCGTCGTAGCCGACGTAGTGGTTCAGCGGCGTGACGATCGAGGGCGAGGACTCCGCGAACTCCAGGCAGCGCTCCACGTTGGCCTCGAGCCCGTCGACGCACTTCTCGGCGAAGAGCCGCGCCATGTTAGCCAGCAATCGAATCGACTCGAGTACGTTGCGGGCCATCACCGGCAGATAGACGTTGAGCTCGAAGTTGCCGGCCGCGCCGGACCACGCCACGGCGGCGTCGTTCCCGACGACCTGCGCGGCGACCATCGTCATCGCCTCGCACATCACGGGGTTGACCTTGCCCGGCATGATCGAGCTGCCGGGCTGGAGGTCGGGCAGGAACAGCTCGGTGAGGCCGGTGCGCGGGCCCGATCCCATCCAGCGGATGTCGTTGGCGATCTTCGTCATGCCGACCGCGATCGTGCGCAGCTGGCCGGAGAGCTCGACGAGCGCGTCACGCGCGCCCTGCGCCTCGAAGTGGTTCCGGGACTCCGTCAGCGGCAGCCCCGTCTCCTTGACCAGCAGCGCGATGATCTCGGCGGCGAACCCGGCCGGGGCGTTGATGCCGGTGCCGACCGCGGTGCCGCCCAGGGGCAGCTCGGCGACGCGGGGGAGCGAGGAGTTCAGCCGCTCGATGCCGTAGCGCATCTGCGCTGCATAGCCGGCGAACTCCTGGCCGAGCGTGACCGGCGTGGCGTCCATCAGGTGCGTGCGCCCGGACTTCACGACCGTCACCCACTCGGCCGACTTGGCCTCGAGGGAGGACGCGAGTACGCCCAGCGCCGGGATCAGATCCTGCACGACGCCCTTGGTGGCCGCGACGTGGATGGCCGACGGGAACTGGTCGTTGCTGGACAGCGGGTCGTTCACATCGTCGTTGGGGTGGACCTTGGAGTCCCCGCCCAGCTTCTCGGCGGCCAGCGACGCCAGCACCTCGTTGGCGTTCATATTGCTCGACGTGCCTGAGCCCGTCTGGAACACATCGATCGGGAACTCGGCGTCCCAGTCGCCGCGGGCAACCTCGAGTGCCGCCGCGCTGATGGCCTCGGCCTTGGCCGGGTCCAGCAGCCCGCGCCCGGCCCGCACGCGCGCGCCGGCGCCCTTGATCAGGGCGAGGCCGGCGATGAGCTCGCGCTCGATCGGCTGGCCCGAGATCGGGAAATTCTCGACTGCCCGCTGTGTCTGCGCGCGCCACTTGGCGTTGCGCGGGACCCGCACGTCGCCCATCGAGTCCTTCTCGATGCGGAAGTCGTCGGTACCCGCGGGGGAACCGGTAGAGGGGTCGGACATGCGGACGCAGCTCCTTTGCTGTGGATGAACTCGGGAAGGGTCAGTCGGAGTGGCGGTCGAAGTCGATCGCCGCGTACGCGCTCAGCTTCGACAGCTGGTGGACCGCCTCGACGGTGCGGATCGTGCCGGACTTCGAGCGCATCACGATGGAGTGCGTCGTGATCTGGCCGTCCTTGTACTGGACGCCGCGCACGAGCTCGCCATCGGTGATCCCGGTGGCGCAGAAGAAGATGTCCTCGCCGCGCACCAGATCGCGCGTGGTCAGGATGCGGTCGAGGTCATGCCCGGCGTCGAGCGCCTTCTGCTTCTCCTCGTCGCCTTGGGGCCAGAGCCGGCCCTGGATCTCCCCGCCCATGCACGCGAGCGCGGCCGCGGCGATGATGCCCTCTGGGGTGCCACCGATGCCCAGCAGCAGGTCGATCCCGGTGCCCGGCGTAGCGGCCATGATCGCCCCGGCCACATCGCCGTCGGTGATGTAGCGGATGCGGGCGCCGGTAGCCCGGATCTCCTCGATCAGCCCGGCATGGCGGGGCCGGTCGAGCACCACCACGGTGACGTCGTCGTTGTGGCCCTTCTTGGCTCGCGCGACCCGGGCGATGTTCTCCGCGACCGGCGCGCTGATGTCGATGACGCCCGCGGCGTCCGGGCCGGTGGCGATCTTCTCCATGTAGAACACCGCGGACGGGTCGAACATGCTGCCGCGCTCGGCGACGGCGATGACGGCGACGGAGTTCGGCATGCCCTTGGCCATCAGCGTCGTGCCGTCGATCGGGTCGACCGCGACGTCGCAGAGCGGGCCGGTGCCGTCGCCGACCTCCTCGCCGTTGTAGAGCATGGGGGCGTGGTCCTTCTCGCCCTCGCCGATCACGACGACGCCGCGCATCGACACCGTGCTTATGAGGGTCCGCATGGCGTCGACGGCCGCGCCGTCCCCGCCGTTCTTGTCTCCGCGCCCCACCCAGCGCCCGGCGGCCATGGCGGCGGCCTCGGTGACGCGCACGAGTTCGAGGGCGAGGTTGCGGTCGGGCTGCGTGCCGCGCACGGCCAGCTGGCGGGGAACTGAGGTGTCCATGCGGTGGGGCCTCTCGTCGGGCGGATCCACGACCTCATTGGCGCGGGAGTCGGCGGGGCGGTAGCTGGGTTGCAACCTATCGGGCGCGCCTGCGCTCAGGTAGGGCGAGGCGGTGGATTGTGACCGCCCGGACCCCGATTCGCGCGCCCGGCCGGAATCGGTGACCATGGAGCGCGTGAGCATGACCGCGGCGCAGCGTGCGCGCCTCCGCACATTCCCGTACCTGTTCCGCGCCCTCGTGCCGCTCACGCTGCTCACCGTGCTGGCCGTTCTGTTCGCCTGGCCGCGGGGCGAGGACAACACCAAGGTGACCGAGATCGACCCGGCGCCGGCGATCGCGCAGGCCCAGGAGCGGGCCCCGTACGACCTGCTGGTGCCCGCGACGTCCGGGCCCGGCGCGCTGGGCGACAAGTGGCGCGCGACATCGACCCGCATAGACGCCGGCACCGCGGCAACCGATCCCTTCGCGTTCCGGATCGGCTACGTGACGCCGGACGGGGAGTTCGCGATGTTCGTGGAGAGCAACGACGCGCCGGCGGCGGTGATCGCCTCGGTGGGGCCGACGCGGGGCAGCGGCAGCGAGACGATCGACGGGCAGCCCTGGGCAACCACGGAGACGTCATCCCGGGGCGAGACCGTGCTGACGCGCACCACCGGCGACGTCACGCTCCTGGTCACCGGGAGCGCCGCGCTGAATGACCTGAAGGCTCTCGCGGCGTCCCTGCGTTAACCCGCGCTGGGCCTAGCTTGCAGGCGCGCCCTCGGCGGCGTCGAGCCGGGCGCGGGCGCCGTCCAGCCACTTCTGGCAGAGAACGGCCAGGGCCTCCCCGCGCTCCCAGAGGGCGAGGGATTCCTCGAGGCTCTGATTGCCGGCCTCGAGGCGCCGGACGATCTCGGCCAGCTCGATGCGGGCGTCCTCGTAGCTGGCCGGTGCGGCGTCATCGGGCGTGCTCATGGGCCGAGGGTCCCATGACCTTGGTCGACGGTCGCGGCGAACCGCCCGTCGGCGACGCGGACCAGCAGCGCCTGGCCCGCCTCGATGTCCGAGGGGCTGCGGACCACCGTGCCGTCGGCGCGCTGCACGACGGCGTAGCCGCGATCCAGCGTCGCCTGCGGGGACAGCGTCAGGATCCGGGCGCGCACGTGCGCCAGGTCGCCCGATGCGGCCTCGACCAGCCCGACGGCCCGCCGGCGCGCCCGCGACGACAGTGTCGCGACGTCAGCAGCCTCGCCGTCCAGCCGCCGGCGGACGGAGGCACGCAGTCGCGCCGGCAGGTCGGACATGAGCTCGCGCTCGCGGTCGACCCGGCTCTCGATGCTGCGCCGCGCGCGACGGGCGAGGTCGACCAGCTGGCGCGATTGCTCGACGAGATCCGGCACCACCCGCTTGGCGGCGTCGGTGGGGGTGGACGCGGCGACGTCGGCGACCAGGTCCAGCAGCGGCGAGTCCGTCTCGTGCCCGATCGCGCTGACCACCGGCGTGCGGCACGCGGCCACCGCGCGCACCAGCGCCTCGTTGCTGAACGGCAGAAGATCCTCGATGCTGCCGCCGCCGCGGGCGATCACGATGACATCGATGGACGCGTCGGCGTCCAGCCGCTCGAGCGCGCCGATGATCTCGGTGACGGCCGACGTCCCCTGGGTGGCGACATTCTCGATCCGGAACTGCGCCGACGGCAGCCGGCGCCGGGCGTTCTCCACGACATCGCGCTCGGCCGCGCTGGCCCGCCCGGTGATCAGCCCGACGCGCCCGGGCAGGAACGGCAGCCGCTTCTTGCGCTCGGACGCGAACAGCCCCTCGGCCCCGAGCAGCCGCTTGAGCTGCTCGAGGCGCGCCAGCAGCTCGCCCAGGCCGACCTGGCGAATCTCAGTGGCCCGAAGCTGGAGCGTGCCGCGCTCGGTATAGAAGTCCGGCCGCGCGCGCAGCACGATGCGGGCGCCCTCGGTGACGTTGGCCTCGTCCAGCACGGCCCGCGCGCAGGTCACGGTCATCGAGATGTTGGCCTCCGTGTCGCGCAGCGTGAGGAACTGCGTGGACACCCCGTTGCGGCGGGTCAGGGACGCCACCTGCCCCTCGACCCAGATCTCGCCGAGCCGCCCGATCCAGGACGAGATGGCCAGCGATACCCGGCGCAGGGCCAACGGCTGCTCAGGCGAGGAGTCCAGTCGCCCGGCGCTTGGCGGAGCGCTCACCCGTCAGTCGCCCAGCGGGCGATCGCTGCCGCTGTCGTCGGCGAACCCCAGGTCGCTGCCGTCGTCGTTGATGTCGTCAGCGTCAGGGTCAGCGTCATCGGCCAGGTCGAAGGCCGATGGGCCGTGCGGGCCGGCCACCCCAGCGGCAGCCGCGTGCTGGCCGGCTGACGGCGTGGCGTCGAGCAGGGCCGCGTCGAGCGGGTCGACCTCGGCCTCGTCGCTCAGGTCCGCCCCGTGCGCGCCCGAATCGGCGTTATCGGGCGCATCGTCGAAGCTGGCCCAAGGCGGCGCCTCCTCGGGCGCCCCGCGCAGCTGGCTGATCGCCTCGTCGCCGCGCGTAGTGAGCTCCGCGTAGAGCTGCTGGGCCCGAAGCGAGGCCTGGAGCACCGCGCTGACGGCCAGCACGGGCAGCTCCACAGCCTTCTCCGGCAGTTCGCGCGGCTCGGGCAGCCGGTCGAGGGCGGCGGCAACGAGCCCGACGAGGGCCTTGAGCGGGGCAGGCACGTCTGTCATGCCATTCAGCGTGCCACGGATGGCGAACCTCGTACGATGGGACTGTGACCGAAACTGCTGCTGTCGGACGCGTCCTGCTCGCCAAGCCGCGTGGCTACTGCGCCGGCGTCGACCGGGCGGTGCAAACGGTCGAGCACACCCTCGAGCTGTACGGGCCGCCGGTGTACGTCCGGAAGCAGATCGTGCATAACCTGCACGTCGTCCAGACCCTCGAGGCGGCCGGCGCGATTTTCGTCGATGAGACCGACGAGGTGCCCGAGGGCGCCACTGTCGTGTTCTCCGCTCACGGGGTTGCCCCATCGGTTCATCTGGAGGCGGCCCAGCGTGGATTGCGCGCTATCGATGCGACCTGCCCGCTGGTGACGAAGGTCCATCACGAGGCCCTGCGTTTCGCAGGCGACGACTTCGACATCCTGCTGATCGGCCATGAGGGCCATGAGGAGGTAGTCGGCACCACCGGCGAGGCGCCGGACCACATCCAGCTCGTGGACGGCCCGTCCGCGGTGGCGAATATCGAGGTCCGCGACCCGTCGAAGGTGGTGTGGCTCTCGCAGACGACCCTCTCGGTCGACGAGACGCTCGAGACCGTCGCGGCGCTCCGGGAGAAGTTCCCGATGCTGCAGGCGCCGCCCAGCGACGACATCTGCTACGCCACCCAGAACCGGCAGGCCGCGGTGAAGGCGATCGCGCCGCAGGTCGAGCTGTTCCTCGTGGTCGGGTCGGCGAACTCCTCGAACTCGGTCCGGATGGTCGAGGTTGCCCTGGCCGCGGGGGCGACGACGGCCTACCTGGTTGACAACGCGGGGGAGATTGACCCGGCCTGGCTGGCCGGCGTGACGACAGTGGGGCTTTCCTCGGGCGCGTCGGTGCCGGAGATCCTGGTCCGCCAGGTGGTCGAGTGGCTGGCCGCGAACGGGTTCGGCGACCTCGAGGAGGTCAACCACACTGAGGAGCGCCTGGTGTTCGCGCTGCCGCAGGAGCTTCGCCGGGAGTTGAAGCTCGCGGCCAAGTAGCCGTCAGCGCAGCAGGCGCTACTTGTTCAGGATGAGTCGGCCGCCGGCCACGATCAGCACGACTGCCGAGGCGCCGGCGATGGCCGGGAAGCCGTACACGAGCCAGTTCGAGACGGCGTCGATGAGCACGCCGCGGTCCTTGAACCCGCCGGAGCGGAAGTACAGCAGGACCGCCGAGGCGCCGAAATAGATCAGCGGCGGGGCGATGACCACGGGGAACATGTCGCGCCGGCGGACCAGCAGGATCGCCGCAAGGGATCCGACGATGAGCCCGATCGCGAAGAGGCCCTTCAGCGTCGAGCCGCCGACGGCGTCGATCAGGCCGCCCAGGCCCGCAATCACCATCAGCAGGGCAACGGCGACCCAGCCGACGAGGCCGCGCTGCGGGGTGGAGGACGCCTGCCGCGCGCGCTCGCGGGTGTTGCCCATGATGTCCTCGGCCTGCGGGCCGGCCTCGCGGTAGCGCACGGCGACGCCGCCGCGCGTGGGTGCGCCGGGGTGCTCGCTGGGAGGACCGGCCGGTCGCTGGGCAGCCGGAGGGACGGGGCCGCCCGGACGCCCCGGCTGGACGTAGCGGGGCTCCGGCGCCGGGTGCGCTGCGCGGACTGGCG
>JAOPVO010000250.1 GCA_025966155.1 Pseudonocardiales bacterium | reverse complement strand
GTCGACGGCGATCTCGGCGGCGTCCTCCAGCACCAGCGCCTCGGCGGCATCTTCGTCCAGGTCGCCATCGACCGCTGCGGCGGCGGCCTTCGCGGCCTTCGCCGGGGCGCGCTTGGCCGGGGCCTTGGCAGCGGCCTTCGCCGGCGCCTTCACTGCGGCGGCCTTGGCCGGGGCCTTGGCGGGAGCCTTCGCCCGGGGCGCGGCCTTGGCCGGCTTCGCGTCGGGAGCGACGTCATCGACGTGCTCGGTGACGGTCTTGCGGGCCGTAGCGGCCGCGTGGACCGCGGGCTGCGCCACGGTCGCGTCGAGATCGGCGGCGGGCACAGGTGCCTCCGACTCGGCTGAACTCAGAATGGTGGAATCGCTGACTGCCACGAACGCCCTTTCGCTGGCGGGTTCCTGCGCGCGAGACTGCCGCGGTTATCGCGGTGCGCGCAGGGCAGGATGACTTGGAGTTCGATCCTGGCGGTCGCGGTTCGGTGAGCAGTTCTGCGGAGCCAGATCGAGCTGGCGGCAGTCACGTGGTCCGAGTCCGGCAGGCGTCCCGATACGCCATTGTAACTACCTAAACGCCGCCGTAGGTTCGATCGCCCCGCGCGCCCACTAGCCAGGCGAACTTTTGGGGGCTAGTTGCGCTCGATCGCGGCCATCGCCGCGCCGACGATGCCCGCGTTGTTGAGCAGCTCCGCCACCTTCACCGGCGTGCGCAGGTCCAGCAGCGGGACCCACTTCGCCGAGTCCTTGCTGACGCCCCCGCCAACCACGAAGAGATCCGGGGTGAACAGCGCCTCGATGTGGGAGAGGTAGCGCTGCACGCGCTTGGCCCAGTGCTTGTACGACAGATGCTCGTTGTCCTTCGCCGACGCCGCGGCCTTGTCCTCGGCGTCGTGGCCGTCCAGCTCGACGTGTCCGAGCTCGGTGTTCGGCACCAACGCGCCGTCGATGAACAGCGCGCTTCCGATACCGGTCCCGAAGGTCAGGACCATGACCACGCCCTTGACGCCGCGCGCGGCCCCGAATCGCACCTCGGCGAGCCCGGCGGCATCGGCGTCATTGAGCACCGTCACCTGCGCATGGGTGGCTCCGGTGAACAGGGCGTCGGCGTCGGTCCCGATCCAGCTGTGGTCGACATTGGCCGCCGAGCGGGCCACTCCGTGGGAGATGATCGCCGGGAACGTCGCGCCGATCGGCCCGGTCCAGCCGGAGTCCGCGACCATCCGACCGACGACCCCGGTCACGGCGGCGGGCGTCGCCGGCTGCGGGGTGTCGAAGCGCACGCGCGAGGTGAGCAGCTTGCCGGTGGTGGTGTCGACCAGCGCGCCCTTGATGCCCGACCCGCCGATGTCGATGCCGAACGCACGGTCGCCGCCCGAGGTCGGTGCGGCGGGCTCGGCGGGGGCGGTCTCTGCTGTCACCGGTGTGTCCTTCCAGGGAAGCCCGCCCGCTGATCCCGTGCGCGGCGAGGCACTGCGCACTGTATCTGGCGCGCCGCGCGGGACCTGGGCGGCGCTTGGCCGCGCGCTGCGGCGCGGGGCGTGGTCGGATAGGCCCATGACCACTGCCGACCCGCATCCAGCGACACCGTCCGAGCCTCGCTCGGAAACCCGGGAGCTGGCCAGTGAGCTCGCGCACCTTGCGGTTCGGATCGCGCAGGGCGCCGGGGAGGTGGTGCGCTCCGGGCGATCCGAGGCGGTCGCCGGCGGATCGGGGTTCGCCACGGAGACGAAGTCGAGCGCGAGCGATCTGGTGACTGCGGTCGACAAGGCCTCGGAGCGGTACATCGTCGCGCAGCTTCGTGCAGCCCGGCCCGGCGACGGCCTGCGGGGCGAGGAGGGCACCGACGAGGCGGGGACGACGGGCGTGCGGTGGGTCATCGACCCCATCGACGGCACCGTGAACTTCGTGCTCGGGCTGCCGCACTACTCGGTGTCCATCGCCGCTCAGCTGGACGGCACGACCATCGCCGCGTGCGTGCTCGATGGGGCGTCCGGCGATTTCTACTGGGCGGCCCTCGGCGGCGGCGCCTGGCGCCGCGATGTGCGGCTGCACGGCCCGCGCTCGGTGCCGGTGGCCGAGATGGTCGTCGGCACGGGGTTCACCTACCAGGCCCATGAGCGGGCCCGCCAGGGCGAGGTGCTCGCCGCCGTGCTGCCTGAGATCGCGAACCTCCGGCGCCTGGGATCGGCCGCGCTGGACCTCTGCCTCGTGGCGGCCGGGCAGCTCGACGCGTTCTACGAGTTCGGGATCAACGAATGGGATGTGGCCGCCGGGCTCCTGGTGGCGAAGGAGGCCGGGGTCGCGCTGTCGGGCTTGCGGGGACGGCCCGCCGCCGCGCCCTTCGTGGCCGCGGCCGGGCCGGCGCACGCGGCGGGGTTCTTCGCGCTGCTGGAGCGTGCGGGCGCGGACCTGGTCCCGTAACTGCGGTCCCGTAGCTAGCAGGCGGGTAGGGCGCCGGGGGCGGGGGGAGCGGCGGCGGCCGTGGCGATAGCGGCTTGCGCCTGCTCGACTGTGCGGACGCCGCCGGTCTCGGGGTACAGCGCGCCCAGCGCGACATCGACCGAGGCATCGGCGCGCGCGGGAACCGGCACCAGAACCGCATTGGGCACGTAGTACGAGAGCAGCGTCGCGCCGGGCAGGCCGGTCGGGCCGAACCGGATCTCCGCCGCGGCCGCTACGGCGGTGGGCTCGTTCCCGGGCGCGCCCACCACGAAGCCGGCTGCCGCCAGCGCCGCGCTGGCCTGGCTGGCCAGGCCGACGCGCTCCGTGCCGTTGAGGACGATCACCGTCACCGTGGCGGGCTCCGGGAGCACGGTGCCAGGGGCAGCCGTGCAGGTCTGGCGGGCAGTGACCTTGGCCTCGTCGTCGCGATGGAACACCCGCCACCACACCAGGGCGGTGAGCAGCGACAGCGCCAGCAGGAAGGCCAGAGCCGGCAGGGGTCGCCGAGCGGACATGGCCATCTGCTCACCTTTCGTGCCCGCGATCTGCGTCGGTCTGCAGTGGGCCTGCAGCCGGGGAATGTTTGGTCGTCGGGGCGGGTCGAGAGCCTAGCCAATCACGGGCGCGGACCGCGGCATTGCGCCTGTCCGTGGCGCGCCCGGCCCGGGCGTGCGCGCCGGGCCGGTGCGCGGTACGGTCGCCGCTCCGCGCTGCCGTCACCGTCGCCCGCAGCCGCCCGAGAACGCCCGTCCAGGGCGTTCCCGACCAGTGTGACCGAGCGCTCACTGCACACGGGCACACATCGGACCGCGAGTGCGTTAAGTTGCCGCGCTGGCCAGCCCGGCGAACCCGGGTGCACAGCACTGAACAGCGCAGGACAAGGAGTCAGTGAACAATGGCAACCGACTACGACGCACCCCGACGCGGGGAAGCCGACGAGATGAACGAGGACTCGATCGAGGAGCTCAAGGCTCGTCGCGCCGAGGCCCAGTCCGGCACCATCGATATCGACGAAGTCGAACTGAACGAGGCACTGGAGCTTCCTGGCGCGGATCTCTCCGGCGAGGAGCTCACGGTCCGGGTGCTGCCCAAGCAGGATGATGAATTCACCTGCTCGCGCTGCTTCCTGGTCCATCACCGCAGCCGTCTCGCCCGCGAGAAGGACGGCCAGCTCATCTGCCGCGACTGCGCCTAGCAGTTCGCGCCTGATGATCGGCCGAGCGGGTAAGGGCAGCTGCATGGCTGCCCTGCCCGCTCCCTCAGACCCGGCACCGGCTTCAGAACCGGCACCGCCCGAGAGCTCTGAGCTCGCCCGCCTCGCCGGCGCCGCGGTGCAGACCGCCGGCGATCCGACGACGGATCGCGCGGCGGCTGCGAAGTCCCTGGCGGCGCTGATGCCCGCACTAGCCAAGAGTGCGCAGCAGGCCGGCGTCGGCGCTGTTGCCGCCGGGCGCTGGGTCACCGATGTCGTGCTCGACATCGCCCCGCAGATCCCTATCCGCAACGCCGCCGCCCTGCGCTCGCATCACCCCGGGCGGTCCGACGCGCAGATCGCCGACGCGCTGATCAAGCACTCGGCCTCGACCACCGCCGCCCTGGGCGCGGCCGCAGGCGCGCTTGCCGCCGTGGAGTTCGTCGCGCCGCCGAGCCTGCTCGCCGCCCCGATCCAGCTGGCCGCCCATCTGGTGGCGGTCACCGCGGTGGAGCTCAAGCTGGTGGCCGAGCTGCACGAGCTGGCCGGGGATCGCCCGTCCGGCACTCTGGTCGACCGCACCGGCGCCTACCTGGTGTCGTGGGTGCAGCGGCGGGCGGTCAGCACGGTTGTCGGATCCGACGGGCACGTGGCGGTCGGGCCCATGCTCACCGAAGCCGCGCAGCGCCAGATCCGCTCCCAGCTGCTGCGCCGTCTGGGCCGCAGCGCAACGACGATGGCCCCGCTGCTCATCGGCGCGGTGGCCGGCGCGGAGATCAACCGGCGCACCACGAAGGCCCTCGGCAGCCGCCTGGTGCGCGATCTGCGCCTCTGAGCGCAGCTAGCTGGAGGTGGCCCGCAGCGCCGTCGCGACCTCATGCGGGTGGCGGGTGCTGAACAGCCAATACGGCGCGGGGTCGTCGGGATCCTCGTTCATCACCTGGAGGCCGGGGCCGATCCACGGCGCGAGCATCACAAATGCGGCCGGATCGCCTCGCCGCCCGGCCAGGAGGCGCACTGTGCGGGCGTCGAGCTCGACGACCTCGCCGACAACATCGAGGGGGATATGGGCATCGCGCACGCGAAGCTCGCCGCGCCCCACCTGCAGCCGCGAGGCGCCGGCCCGCCAGGCCAGGAGCATCGCCAGCGGGATGAGGATGGCGAAGGGCAGCCACTCCGGGAGGCTGTAGAGCGCCAGCCGGAACTGGCCGGCGAGGACCGCCCCGATCAGCGCGGCCGAGGGGTACCACCACCACGGGACGCGCATCCGCTCATCGATGACGAAGGCCGTCTTCGACGGGTCGGCCGAGTTGGAGGCCGGGGTCTTGCTTCTACCGCGCACGAGGACGAGCGTAGCCGCGCGAGTAGCCTCCCCTGCGTGCCCGGCGAGCCCTGCGACGATCTTCGGGGCACCGCCTCATCCGTCGACGGGCGGCCGCTTGCGGCGCCGGTGCTGACGGTGCAGGTGCTGAGGGTCGACCCCGAAGCCCCGCTGCCGTCCTACGCAAGGCACGGGGACGCCGGCGCGGACCTCATCACGACCCGCGATGTGCGGATCGGGCCGGGGGAGCGGGAGATGGTCGGCACGGGGATCGCGATCGCGCTGCCGATCGGCTACGCGGCGTTCGTCCATCCGCGATCTGGCCTGGCGGCCCGGGTTGGTCTCAGCATCGTCAACACTCCTGGCACGATCGACGCCGGGTACCGCGGGGAGATCCGGCTGAGCCTGATCAATCACGACCTGCGCACCGCCATCGTGCTCCGGCGCGGGGACCGGATCGCGCAGCTGGTGATCCAGCGGGTCGAGCACGCGCACTTCGAGGCCGTCGACGCGCTGCCGGTTTCCGACCGCGGCGACGGCGGCTATGGATCGACTGGCGGCGCGCACGCGCTGGCCGGCGATCAGCTCACTATCGATGCACGGGAAGGGTCCACCAGTGGCGCTGGGTAGAGGACGGCGGCGCACTGAGCGCGCCAAGATCGATGCGACCCCCCCGTGGGAGGTCAAGAAGGCCGTCGAGACCGAGCCCACGACGGGCCCGTTCGATATCAAGGATGCGCCGGCACTGAGCTCTGCCGGCGCGGATGGCCCCGACGGGCCCGGCGACGACGCCGATGAGGCCGCTGCGGGCCCCATCGCGAATCGCATCGATTTCGGCTGCCTTCAGGTGCCCACCGACAGCGGGCTGGAGCTCCGGGTCGAGGTCAATGAGGCCGGCGCCCCGTCGTCGGTCACCCTGAGCAGTCCGAACGGCACGATGCAGCTCGGGGTGTTCGCGGCCCCCCGGACCGAGGGCATCTGGGACGAGGTGCGGTCCGAGATCAGGGAGTCCCTGGACAAGCAGGGCGGCAGCGCCAAGGACGCCCCCGGCCCGTTCGGCACTGAGCTGGTCGGGAAGGTTCCGCAGAACAGCGGCCTCGCGCCGGTTCGGTTCCTCGGCGTCGACGGCCCGCGATGGTTCCTGCGCGCCATGCTGGTCGGCCCGGCGGCATCGGATGCAGCGCTCGGCAAGGCCTTCGAGCGGGCGTTCCGCGGTCTGGTCGTGGTGCGGGGCGACACCCCGCTCCCGGTCCGCGAGCCGGTTCCGCTGGTGCTGCCCAAGGAGATCGCCGACCAGGTGGCCGGCGCCACGGCCATCAAGGCGCCCGTGGGCGCCCCGATCGGCGCCGGCACGGCGACGATCCGCCGCCCGCGCCGCTGACCCGGCGCGGGCTACCCTTCATCCCGTGAACTCCAAGCTCGGACTGCTTCGGCGGCTGACCGCCGACACCCGCGTGCTCGAGGAGGATGAGCTGCGCACGGACTCCACGCGCTGCCTCGACTCCACCCAGATGGCCGACGTCCGCTGCGGCGACCGCGTCACGGTGTTCGGCAAGCTGAAAGCCGTGGCCTACATGCCCAGCCAGACGGTGCCGACGCTTCGCGCCGATCTCGTCGACGGCACCGGCGCAGTGACGCTGGTGTGGCTGGGCCGCCGCCGCATCCCCGGGATCGAGCCCGGTCGCACGCTGCAGGCCTATGGGCGCCTGAGCGAGACCAAGGACGGGCTGGTCATGTTCAACCCCCGCTACGAACTCTGGGCGTGACGACCCCCGACGGCGCCCATGCCGACCAGCACCCGCTTGGCCGGCATGCCGCTGCCGATGACCACCTCGCCCAGGTGCTCGAGGAGTCCGCGGACGGCATGCTCGACGACGCCCTGGATCGCCTCGATCTGCCCGACCTGATCGAGGACGGCGAGCGCGAGGCCGCGATCGTGGCGGAGTTCGAGGCCGAGGCCGACGAGCAGGTCGAGGAGGATCTGCGGGAGAAATACCGCCAGCAGGTGATGTCCGCCATCGGCGGCTGGTCCGGCATGGTCATCACCGCGGTACCGCCGCTGGTCTTTGTGATCGTGAACACCCTGGCGGGCCTGCGCCCGGGCATCTTCGCCGCGCTCGGCGCCGGGGCGGCCGTCGCCCTGTACCGCGCGGTGCGCAAGCAGCCGCTGCAGCAGGCCGCCACGGGGCTCGCCGGCGTCGCGTTCGCCGCCTTCATCGCCTGGCGGACGGGGGAGGCCCGCGGGTATTTCCTCGTGGGCATCGTCACCAGCTTCGGGTACGCAGCGGCGTTCGGCATCTCGTTGATAGTGCGGAAACCATTGGTCGGCTATGTCTGGGACTTCCTCGAGCCCAGCCCGCGCCGCGAGGTCCCGTGGCTGCGCGAGCCGATCCTGCTCCGCGCCTACTCCTGGGCCACCTTCGCCGGCTTCCTGCTCTTCGCGGCGCGCGCCGCCGTGCAGACGTCGCTGTTCGCCAGCGACCGCACCGGCTGGCTCGCCGTTGCGCGCCTGGGCATGGGCTACCCGATGTACATCGCCGTGCTGGCGTTCGCGTTCTGGGTCTGCCGCCGGGCCCACCGGGCGCTGGAGGACCAGGTCGAGCACGATCGCGAGCTGACGGTTCCCGGGCCGCTTTAGCCTGTCCGGTGCAGATCTAGCCGCAGATCGCAGCCCGCACGGCCGGCTCGCTCTCGGGAACGGCCACGAACAGCAGCTCGTCGCCGGCCTCGATCGGCTCCTCGGGCGTGGGGGTGATGACCCGGTGGCCGCGGATGATGGTGACCAGCGTCGCGTCGCGCGGCAGCGCCAGATCGCGCACGGTCTTCCCGGCCACGGCGCAGTCCTCGGGCACGGTGATCTCGACCAGGTTGGCCTCGCCGCGCTGCAGCGAGAACAGCCGGACGACATCGCCGACGGACACGGCCTCCTCGACCAGGGCCGCGATGACCCGCGGCGTCGAGACGGCGACGTCCACGCCCCACGCCTCGGTGAATAGCCACTCGTTGGCCGGGTGGTTGATCCGCGCCACCACGCGCTTGATCCCGAACTCGGTCTTGGCCAGCAGAGACGTCACCAGGTTGACCTTGTCGTCCCCGGTGCAGCTGATGACCACGTCGTAGTCCTGAAGCTGCGCGTCCTCGAGCGTCGACACCTCGCACGCGTCGGCGAGCAGCCACTCCACATCGCTGATCCGGTGCGGGGTGATCTTGCGCGGGTCCTTGTCGATGAGCAGGACTGCATGCCCATTGCCCAATAGCTCCCGGGCCAGCGAGCGGCCCACTGCCCCGGCGCCGGCGATCGCGACCTTCATCCCAGACCCCCTTCAGGCGCCGCGTGCACGGCCGCCTGCACCCCTTTGACCAAGTCGTCCGTGGCGAGCAGGAACAGCACGTCCCCGGCCTGGATCGCCATCGACGGCGTCGGCAGCCGGTTCGTCCCGAATCGCGTCACGTACGCGGCGCGGGCGCCGGTCGCGGTCTCCAGATCGGCCAGCCGGCGCCCGGCCCAGCCGTCATGCGCGGAGACCCGCAGCAGGACGACCTCGCCGTCGCGCCACTGCTCGCTGGCCGCGTCGCCGAGCAGGGTCTCCAGCAGCCGCGCCGATGTCCAGGGCACCGTCGCCACCGTGGGGATGCCGAGGCGCTCGTACACCTCGGCCCGCTTGGGGTCGTAGATGCGCGCGACGACCACCCGCACGCCGAACAGCTCGCGGGCCACCCGGGCGGAGATGATGTTGGAGTTGTCGCCGCTGCTCACGGCGGCGAAGGCATCGGCCCGCTCGATGCCGGCCGCGGCGAGGGTCTCCTGGTCGAAGCCCTCGCCGGTGACGGTGATGCCGGAGAACTCCTCGCCCAGGCGGCGGAACGAGTTCGAGTCGTGGTCGATGACCGCGACGCTGTGGCCCAGGTGCTCGAGCTGGCGGGAGAGGCGGGAGCCGACTCGACCGCATCCCATGACGACAACGTGCATGGTGCTGGACGGTAGACCACCGAGGCGGCCAGCCGGTGCCACCGACCCAACCGATCGCCGCTGGCCCGCCTATACGTCGTTGTGGCCCGCCTCGCGATCCTGGTCCTCCTGCTCGCGACGACGCTCGGCGTCGCCTCCGACCGGGCGCAGGACGGGCCCTCCGCCTGCCTTCCCCGCCCGTCGGGACCGGCTGATACGACCGGGCTGGGCACGCCGCAGAACGGCATAGGCATTGACGTAGTGGGGGTCGATTCCATGGCGGGCCTGGTCTCGTCCTCGGACCTCGTCCTCATTGGCCGAGCCACCGAGGTGGTGGCGCCCCTGTCGCCTGGAGGCCACGTATTCATCGTCAGGATCGAGGTCGACGAGGTCCTGTCAGGGCGGCTGTGGCCCTGCGCCGACATCGGCCTGATACAAAGTCCGGCGTGGTCGGATGTCGTCGGCGTCGGGACGCGGTATCTGCTGTTCCTGCGGGAGAACCCTTTCTATCCCGGCAGCTACAACATCGTCGGCGGGCCGCAGCAGGGCACCTGGCTGGTCGACGATCACGGGGTCGTCCAGTCCTCGATGGGGGCGAAGAGGGCCTTGGGGTGGGAAGCCAGCCTGCTCGGCCGGCCGATCGACGAGGTCATGGTGAACCTGCGCTGGCTGGCGGGCGAGCGCTGACCGGTCCGGCGGCGTTTGATGATCATCCGATAGCCGTACTGTTCCGCGCGTGTCGATCGCCACGAGGATCACCAAGCGCCTGATCATCGGCCGTCCCGTGAACTCCGACAGCGTCGGGCACACCCTGCTCCCGAAGCGACTGGCCCTGCCGATCTTCGCCAGCGACCCGCTGTCCAGCGTGGCGTACGCGACGCAGGAGATCCTGATCGTCCTGACCCTCGCCGGTACCGCGTACCTCTACCTCGCGCCGTGGCTCGCGGCCGGCGTCGTGGTCCTGCTCGTCACCGTCGTGGCGTCGTATCGCCAGCTGGTCAAGGCCTATCCGTCCGGCGGCGGCGACTACGAGGTCGCGTCGAAGAACCTGGGCCGCCCCGCCGGGGTCATCGTCGCGGGCGCGCTGCTGGTGGACTACGTCATGACCGTCGCGGTGTCGGTGTCCTCGGGCGTGGACAACATGATCTCGGCGGTCCCGTCGCTCAATGAGCACCGGGTGGCCCTCGCGCTCGGGTTCGTGGCGCTGCTGACGGCGGCGAACCTGCGCGGCGTCCGCGAGGCGGGAACGGCGTTCGCCATACCGACCTATCTGTTCTGCGCAGGCATCCTGATCATGATCGCCACCGGCCTGATCCGGGCGCTGCTCGGCGATGCGCCGGTGTCCGAGACGGCCAAGTACGGGCTGGTGGCCGAGCCCGATCACAAGAACATGGCCACCTTCGCCCTCATCTTCTTCGTGCTGCGCGCGTTCTCCTCGGGGTGCACGGCGCTCACCGGAGTCGAGGCGATCGCCAACGGCGTGCCGGCGTTCCGGCCCCCGAAGGCCCGCAACGCGCAGATCACCCTGGTGGCCATGGGCGTGCTCGCCGCGACGATGTTCACCGGCATCACCGCGCTCGCGCTGATCTCCAAGGTGCGGTTCGTCGAGCACCCCTGCGACCTCGTCGGGTTCGAGAACTGCGAGACCGAGCCGCAGCGGACCGTCATCGCGCAGGTGGCCGGAGCGGTGTTCGGCAAGGACAACCCGGCGTTCTACGTCATCCTCGCGACCACCGCGCTGATCCTGATCCTGGCCGCGAATACCGCCTTCAACGGGTTCCCGCTGCTGGGCTCGATACTCGCGCAGGACAGCAACCTGCCCCGCCAGCTGCACACCCGCGGCGACCGGCTGGTCTACAGCAACGGGGTGCTCGCCCTCGCCGTCGTCGCCGCGGCGCTGATCTGGATCTACAGCGCCGACGTCACGCGGCTGATCCAGCTCTACATCCTGGGCGTGTTCACGTCCTTCACCCTCGGCCAGACCGGCATGGTCCGGCACTGGAACCGCCTGCTGCGCAGTCAGCGCGACCCCCAGGAACGGGCCCGGATCCGCCGCTCGCGCGCGATCAACGCCGCCGGCGCATCGCTGACCGGGCTAGTCCTGATGATCGTGACGGTCACCAAGTTCACCAAGGGCGCGTACCTGGTCGTCATCGCGATCCCGCTGCTCTACGCGCTCATGACCAGCATCAACCGGCACTACTCGCGCGTCGGGCGCGAGCTGGTATCCGACGAGGTCGGGCTGACGATGCCCTCGCGCAACCATGTGGTCGTGCTCGTCTCCAAGGTGCACAAGCCCACGCTGCGGGCCCTGGCCTTCGCGCGGGCAACCCGCCCCGACACCCTCACCGCGGTGACGGTCAATGTCGACGACGACGAGACCCGCGCGCTGCTGGCCGACTGGGAGAGGCACGACCTCCCAGTGCCGCTGACGGTGCTCCATTCGCCCTACCGCGAGGTCACCAGCCCGGTGCTGGAGTACGTGCGCGGGCTGCGCCGGGACAACCCGCGCGAGCTGGTCAGCGTGTTCATCCCCGAGTACGTCGTCGGGCACTGGTGGGAGAACCTCCTGCACAACCAGAGCGCCCTGCGCCTGAAGGGCCGGCTGCTGTTCGAGTCCGGCGTGATGGTCACGAGCGTCCCCTGGCAGCTGGACTCGTCGCGGGTCGCCGCCGAGCGGGTGCCGCGGGCCGGGAACACCGCGCGGCTGTCGCGCTCGGGCTCGCGGACCGCCTCGGGCGACGATGACGAACCCGCCCGCTGACCCGGCGCCCGCCGGGCAAGCACCGGCAGAGGGCCGGCCGAACTGGGCCGGGCGCGAGCTCCTGCTCGAGGTCGGCGCCGTCGCCCACGGCGGGCATTGCGTAGCCCGCTATGAGGGCCGGGTCGTGTTCGTCCGGCACACGCTGCCGGGCGAGACCGTGCGCGCCGTGGTCACCGAGGACGGCGGGGCCGGCTTCTGCCGCGCCGATGCCGTGGAGATCCTGACGGCCTCGCCGGATCGGGTGGCCCCGCCCTGCCCGCACGCGGGCCCCGCCCGCTGCGGCGGCTGCGATTGGCAGCACGCATCGGGCCCGGCCCAGCGCCGGCTCAAGGCGGCGGTGATCGCCGAGGCGCTGACCCGGCTGGGCGGCCTGGCGCCGGAGCAGGCCGCGGTCACCGTCGAGGAGCTGCCGGTGGACGGGCCCAATCCGCTGCTGGGCTGGCGCACCCGCACGGTCTACGCCCGCACATCCGATGGCCGGATCGGGTTCCATAGGCACCGCGGGTCGTCGATCGAGATCATCGGCCACTGCCCGATCGCCACCGCGCCGGTCGGATCGCCGTCCGCGGTTGCGCGCGCCGCGCAGGCCGCCGATCGGCCCGGGGCCACCGGCATCGAGGTCGTCGGGCCCGACGCCGTGCTGCTGCACACGCCCGCGCCGGCGTCGGCGCGCCGGGGCCGCGGCCGCCGCCCGCCGGACCGGGTCCAGCTCATCGAGGGGCCCGCGAGCATCGAGCACGTCGTGCTCGGACGGACCTTCCGGGTTCGGCCGGATGGGTTCTGGCAGGTGCATCCCGCGGCCGCCGCCACCTTCGTGGAAGCCGCGCTGGCGATGCTCGACCCGCAGCCGGGGGAGACGGCGCTGGACCTCTACGCCGGCGCAGGGCTGTTCACCGCGTTCCTGGGCGACCGCGTCGGGCCCACCGGAGCCGTGCTGGGGCTCGAGTCCTCCCGCGGCGCGGTCGCCGACGCCGAGGCCAATCTGGGCGATCTGCCCCACGCGCAGGTGCAGGTTGGGTCCGTCGACCCCCAGTCGGTGACGCGGCTCGCGGCCGACGCCGGGCGGGCGATCGACGTCGTGGTCCTCGACCCGCCCCGCTCGGGGGCGGGCGGCCCCGTCATGGCCGCCGTGCTCGGGCTGGCCCCGCGCGCAGTGGCCTACATCGCCTGCGATCCGGCCGCCTTCGCCCGCGATGTGCGCACGGCCGCCGACCTCGGCTGGCGTCTCGCGGGCCTGCGCGCGTTCGATGCATTCCCTATGACTCAGCACATGGAGTGCGTCGGTCTCCTCCTCCCGGCCGTCGCACCGTAGGCTCAGCCGTCATGACTTCCGTGCTGCAGCGGGTGAACGAGCCCGCGGACCTGCGCCTGCTCTCGGCCGACGAGCTGACGGTCCTCGCCGCGGAGATCAGGGACTTCCTGGTGGCCAAGGTGTCGCGCACCGGCGGGCATCTGGGGCCGAACCTCGGCGTCGTCGAGCTGACCATCGCGCTGCACCGGGTGTTCGACTCGCCCAGCGAGCCGATCGTGTTCGACACCGGCCACCAGTCCTACGTCCACAAGATCCTCACCGGCCGCCAAGCCGGCTTCGACACCCTGCGCCAGACCGGCGGGATGTCCGGGTACCCGAGCCGGGCCGAGTCGATCCACGACGTCGTGGAAAGCTCCCACGCCTCCGCCGCGCTGTCCTGGGCCGATGGGCTGGCCAAGGGCTTCGCGCTGCGCGGCGACCGGCGCCCGGTCGTGGCCGTCGTGGGCGACGGCGCGCTGACCGGGGGCATGTGCTGGGAGGCGCTGAACAACATCGCCGCCTCCGACCGCCCGGTCATCGTCGTGGTCAACGACAACGGCCGCTCGTACGCCCCGACGACGGGCGGGCTGGCCGAGCACCTGGCGGGCCTGCGGATGCGGCCGGGCTACGAGCGGGTCATGGAGAACGTCAAGGACCGCCTGGGCCGCACGCCGGTGGTCGGCCCGCCCATCTACGAGGCGCTGCACGGGCTCAAGCGCGGCATCAAGGACATCATCGCCCCGCAGGGCATGTTCGAGGACCTGGGCATCAAGTACCTGGGACCGGTCGACGGCCACGACCGCGAGGCCATGGAGCACGCGCTCAACCTCGCGCGGCGCTTCGGCGGGCCGGTCATCGTGCACTGCGTGACGCGCAAGGGCTTCGGCTACCCCCCGGCCGAGAACGACGAGGCCGACCAGATGCACGGGCCCGGGGCGTTCGACCCCGAGACCGGGGAGCTGCTGGCCCGCGGCGGCCGTCGCTGGACCGCGGTCTTCGCCGACGAGCTGGAGACGATCGCCGCCCAGCGCGACGACATCGTGGCCATCACCGCCGCCATGCTCGAGCCGGTCGGCCTGGGCGGGTTCGCCCGCCGGTTCCCGGACCGCTGGTTCGATGTCGGCATCGCCGAGCAGCACGCGATCGCCTCGGCCGCCGGGATGGCCACCGCCGGGCTGCATCCCGTCGTGGCGCTCTATGCGACGTTCCTGAACCGGGCCTTCGATCAGCTGCTCATGGATGTCGCGCTGCATAAGCTGCCCGTGACGATCGTGCTCGACCGCGCCGGGCTCACCGGGGACGACGGCGCCAGCCACAACGGCATGTGGGACCTCGCGCTGCTCGGGATGGTGCCGGGCATCCGGATCGCCGCGCCGCGCGACGAGCCGACGCTGCGGGCCCTGCTGCGCCAGGCGCTGGCGCACGAGGACGGCCCCACCGTCGTCCGCTTCCCGAAGACCCCGCTGCCCGGCGATGTGCCGGCGCTTCGTGCCGTCGACGGCGTCGACGTGCTGGTCGAGCCGAATGCGGCCGAGCACACCGACGTCCTGATCGTGGCCATCGGTGCCACCGCCGCGGATGCCGTGGCCGCTGCGGCCCGCATCGCCGAGCACGGCGTCACCACCCGGGTCGTCAACCCCGGCTGGGTGACGCCGGTGGCGCGTGGCCTGGCCCAGCTGGCCCGCGCATCGAGCCTGGTCGTCACCATCGAGGACGGCGTCGTCGATGGCGGCGCCGGCTCGCGGATCGCGCAGTCGCTGCGCGCCGCCGGGATCGATGTGCCGACGCGCGAGATCGGCATCCCGGCCCGGTTCCTGCAGCACGCCAAGGTGGCGGACCTGCGGGCCGAGCTCGGCCTCACCGAGCAGGACCTCGCCCGCCGCATCGTGGAGTGGGCGTCCCGCCTGCCCGCGACCCCCGCCCCGGCTGCCGAGGCGGCGGCGGCCTCGGACGTCGTCGACCCGACCGGCTCCTACCGCGCGACATGAGGCGGCGGGGCGTGTCGATACCGCACGAGCGCACGAACCCGCCGGGGCATGGCACCCTTGTGGCAGAGGGTGACGGCTCGCGCGACCGCACGCCGAGGGTCGCTCAGCGGATGCCGTCGATAGGAAGGGGACAACCGTGCGCGTTCTCGTAGTCGAGGATGAGGTCCAACTGGCCGACGCCGTTGCCCGCGGCCTGCGCCGCGAGGGCATGGCCGTCGATATCGCCTATGAAGGCAACGAGGGCTACGGCAAAGCCTCGATCATCCGGTATGACGTCATCGTGCTCGATCGCGACCTGCCCGGGATGTCCGGGGATGAGATGTGCCGCCGCCTCACCGAGGAGGGCGTGCTCACCCGCGTGATCATGCTGACGGCGAGCAACACGGTGTCGGACAAGGTGGCGGGCCTCGCCATCGGCGCCGACGACTACCTGACCAAGCCGTTCGCGTTCGCCGAGCTGGTGGCCCGCGTGCGCGCCCTCGGCCGACGGACCACACCCGCGGCCCCGCCTGTTCTGGCCGCCGGGGACCTCATCCTCGATCCGGCCAAACGCACCGTCACGCGCTCGGGCCGCAAGATAGATCTGACCCGCAAGGAGTTCGGCATCCTCGAGACGCTGCTCACCGCGCAGGGCGCGGTGGTCAGCAGCGAGGAGCTGCTGGACCGGGTCTGGGACGAGCACGCCGATCCGTTCACCACGACAGTGCGGGTCACGATGATGACGCTGCGGCGCAAACTCGGCGAGCCAGCGCTCATCGACACCGTCGTCGGCGCCGGGTATCGCATTGACCCGGCCGCACTCGTGGCTGGCGCAGCGCTTCGCCGGTGAAGTGGTTGCAGCCCACGCTGCGGCTCCGGATGGCCTTCCTCTATGGCGGGCTCGTATTGCTTGTGGGTGCATCGCTGCTGTTCACCGCGGCGATGCTGCTGGACCGCGCGATCAGCTCGCTGCCGCTGCTCAACGGCGAGGCGCAGGTCGGCACCGTCGGGGATGATGGCCGGCTGACCGTGATCAACGGGACGGAGCTGGGCGAGCTCGCCCGCGACGACGCCCGCCACAACCTGCTGACCGCCGGCATTCTCTACTTCGGGATCGTCGTGGTCATCGGCGCCGCCGGCGGGTACTTCCTGGCCAAGCAGTCGCTGCGCCCCATCTCCCGCGTCACGCAGATGGCCCGTCGGCTCTCCACCGAGACCCTGGACCAGCGCATCAATATGGGCGGCCCCAACGACGAGCTCCGCGAGCTGGCCGACACCTTCGATGACATGCTCGCGCGGCTCGCCTCGGCCTTCGAGTCCCAACGGCGGTTCGTGGCCAATGCCAGTCATGAGCTCCGCACGCCGATGGCCGTGATGCGCACCGAGGTCGATGTCACCCTCAGCGACCCCGACGCCACCACCGATGACCTGCGCCGGATGGGCGATGTCGTGGTCGACGCGATCGGCCGGGCCGAGCGCCTGGTCGATAGCCTGCTGGTGCTGGCCCGGCTGCAGTCCGACGAGGGCCCCAGCGCCCTGGATCAGCGCGAGCGGGTCAACCTCGCGGCGCTGGCCCCGCGGGCCCTGCAGCTGAGCTCGCAGGAGGCGCTCGCCGCGGGCGTGTCGATCCACCCCGACCTTCAGGATGCGTGGGTGCTGGGCGATGCCAGCCTGCTGGAGCGGCTGATGGGCAACCTCCTGGAGAACGCAGTGCGCCATAACGTGCCCGGCGGCTGGGTGCGCATCACGTCCCGGACCACGCCCGCCGGGGGTTCCGCGATCGGCGGGCCCGCGGGCGCCGGGGTGGTCACCCTCGAGGTCGTCAACGGCGGCGCGGTTGTGCCGCCCGAGGAGGCCGCGCGGCTGTTCGAGCCGTTCCGCCGCGGCGCCCGGGCCCGTACCGGGCCGCGCGGATCCGGGCTGGGGCTGTCGATCGTCCAGGGCATCGCCCTTGCCCACAACGGCCGCCTCGGGCTCTTCGCCCCAGCCGAGGGGGGACTGAGAGTCACCGTGACGCTCCCGGCCCTCCCGGTCGGGTGACGCGCGCCCTTCGGGCCCGGCGCTGGTTCGCGCGGCAGGCCGCTCGCCCGGCACTGCGCGCGCCGCTGGCGCCGCTGATCGCGCTGGTGGCCGCCGGCGCGGTACTCGTGGCCCACGGCGAGCCCAGCCCGGTTCAGCAGTACAGCGGCGTCTCCGTGCCCGTCGGCAGCGGCTCCAGCGGGCCGGCCGCCAGGGAGCTCCCGGCATTGCTGACGCTCGCCGACGGCGCGCTGCTGCGGATCGCCGGCGACCAACGCACCCCGGTCGGGCTGCCCGCCGATGCGACCCCGACCACCCTCCAGCAGGTGACGCTCACCGAGTCCGCGGCGATGGCCCTGCGCCCAGACGGGCAGCACGCCTTCCTGCTGCCCGGCAGCGGCGGCGCGATCGATCTGGGCCTGGCCGACCGGCTCGTCCCGGGCGCGACGCCGGCCGCGATCGCGGTGGAGCGCGACGCGGTGGTCCAGCGGTACGACGGCTCCGGGTCGCCGGTCGGCGCGCCGGTCGCGCTCCCGGCGGGCATGGCGCTCGGCGCCGATAGCACGCTGGGGATCGTCGCGTCGACTGTGGTGGGGCCGATCACGCCGGTCGAGGACGGCATCGCCCCGGTTGCCGCGGACATCCTGGCCAATACCCGCACGGCGCTTCAGCGCGGCGGGATGTGGCTCCCGGTCGGGCCGTACCAGCCGTTGTCGGCCAGCGGCGCCGTCGCGCTGCTGTGGGATCCGCTCGGGGCCGAGCTGGGGCTGCTGGACCTGCGCCGACTCGCGATCCTCCAGCCGCTGACTGCCGATCAGCTGCCGGGGTCACCGATCACGCCGGTCCCGCCGGAACCGACCGCCGCCGCCCCTACGGCACCGACGAATCCGACCGATCCGGTTGCCGCGCCGTCCCCATCGACTGTCCCGATCGAGGCGGTGCCGCTCAGTCTTCTGCCGGTGCCCTTCCCGGCGTTGCGCGGGGTCAACGTCACTGGCCCCGCCGCGTTCTCCTTCGACGGCAAGTGGATCGCCATTGCCGCCCGGGTTGGCGATCGGCCGCGCCTGGTTGTCGGCCCGGCCACCCTGGCGATCGTGCGAGGCGACACCAAGCTGTCGTCGCTGAGTGTCATCAGCCTCGGCGGCGTGCTCGGCCCGGACCAATTCCAGCCAGTGCCGGTGTGGTCGCAAAACGCGGTCATCGCCGCGCGGCTCGACGGCTCCCTGATCGTCTACTCGACCCTGACCGGCAAAGCGGTCGGCCAGCCGTTGCCGCAGCCCGTGCCGACGGCGGTCCCGCCGACGCCCAGCGCACCGGGCACAACCGCCTCGCCGCAGCCAACTGGCGAGCTGCCGATCGATGCCAATCCCACCGGGCTCCCCAGCGACACCGGGTCAGGCGCGCCGACGAGCGGATCAGGCGAGGTCCTGCTGCCCGTCATCGGCGGCCTGGGCATCGGCTGAAGTATCCATAGCCGCTGAACTATCGGCAGCGGCTGCACCATCAGCCGTAGCGGCACTATCGAAGGCACCTGCGGCCTCGGCGTCCGCCGACGCCTGGGCCTCTGCGGCCTGCAGTGCCGCCGCGAGGGGAGCCGCGCACAGGGCGATCTGCCACGGCCGCGAACCCTGCTCGGCCAGCGACGCCGCGACGGCACCCTCGTCCAGCCGCTCGGGCGGGGACCATGCGAGCCGGCGGACGACATCTCCGGCCAGCAGGTTCTGCGCCTCGACGTCGTGGGCTGCGGCGAGGTCGGTGATCGTCGTGCGCACGGCCGCCAGTCGAGCGGCGGCGGCCGGCGACTTCTCCCGCCAGCGGGCCGGTGGCGGCGGCCCCTCGATCTCCGCGCTGACCCTGGGCAGTGCGGAGTCCGGCAGCGCCCGGGCAGCGGCCAGCGCCGCGAACCAGCGGGCGACCAGCCGACGCTGATGGCGCCCGCCGAATACCGGCACGGCCAGCAGCGCGTCCTCGTCGGCCGGCTGGGCCCGCACCGCGGCCACGATCGCGGAGTCGGGCAGCACCCGCCCGGGCGCGATGTCCCGGGCGCGGGCCAGCTCGTCGCGAGACTCCCAGAGCGCGCGGATCTGGGCGAGCTGCCTGGGCTTGCGCAGGTTGTGGATCCCGGAGGTGCGCCGCCACGGCTCCTTGCGCGGCGGCGCGGGAGGGGCGACCAGCTCGGCGGCGAATTCCTCCAGCGCCCACTGGGTCTTGCCGGCCTCGGCGAGCTCCACGACCAGCGCATCGCGCAGCTCGATGAGCAGCTCGACGTCGAGGGTCGCGTAGATCAGCCAGTCGTGCGGCAGTGGCCGGGTGCTCCAGTCGGCGGCTGAATGGCCCTTCTCCAGCCGGTAGCCCAGCCGCTCCTCGATCATGGTCCCGAGGGCGACCCGGTGCGCGCCCAGCAGTCGACCGGCGAGCTCGGAATCGAAGAGCGTGCGCGGGACCAGGCCCAGGGGGATCAAGCAGGGCAGATCCTGATGCGCCGCGTGGATGATCCACTCGACATCGGCCATCGCGTCGCCCAGCGCAGTCAGGTCGGGCACCTGGATCGGGTCGATCAGCATGGAGCCCGCGCCGGCCCGGCGCAGCTGAATCAGATAGGCACGCTGGCTATATCGGTAGCCCGAGGCCCGCTCGGCGTCGATAGCCAAAGGGCCGGTGCCCGCGACGAGCCGGGCGATCGCGTCATCGAGGCCGGCCTGGGTGACGATGATCTCCGGCACGCCCTCGCGGGGAGCCAGCAGCGGGATCGCGGTGCTTTCCGGCTTGGCCTCCACGTCGGTGCTCTCGATGCCGGTGCCCTCGGCCCCGTCGCTGTCGGCCGAGGGCCCGACCGCGGCGGCGCTCATCGTCGGTCGAACTGAACGACGCCCTCGGGCGGCAGTCCAGCCGCTTGGCAGAGCAGGTCGGCGAACGCGAGCAGATGGCTGCGCAGATCGGAGTCCAGGGCGGTCCAGGAGGCGCGGAGCTCCAGGCTGCGGGTGATGCGCTCGACGTCGGCGATGTCACCGAAGCGGCGCGAGGTCGTCTGGGTCACCGTCCCGCCGGCGGCGACGTGGGTGGCGGCGCGCTCCTCGAGGGCATCGGCGAGCCAGCTCCACCCGACCTCGGGCAGCGACGGGTCGGCGGCGATGTCCTCCTCGACCTCGGCCGAGGCGTACGCCACCAGCCGCAGCACGCCCTCCCAGCCCTCATGGCCGTCGGGGTCGTAGAGGATGACGAGGCGCCCGGAGGCCAGCTCCTCGCCGTCGGCCCCGATGACATCGGCGGCTACGGCGTGCGACCACGGGGCCAGTCGCTGCGGCGGGCGCAGGGACGTGATGCGCACCTCATCGCGGACGCGGGTGGTGTCGATCGAGTGCGTGGCGGCCAGGAACACGGCCGGCGCAACGCGCTCCGGGGCCTCGTCGGTATCGGTCACGGGCGGATGCAGCTGCGTCATGAGGCCACCAACTGACGGCGCTGTATCCCCATAGGTGTGGTGGGGGACTCGCGCGACTCGGACAGCATGCTGGGCCTCCGCGGACGTGGGCAGGACATGTCGACCGTGCCATGCCCACGGCGCTCCACCTCGCAGGCGTTGCGGCGTGTCGCCCCGGCGCCGCCCGCCCGCGGCTCAGTCGTCGGTCGGCGCGGGCTCCCCGACGGGCGCCGGCGGACGGTCGGAGGGCGCGTTCGCGGCCACCGGTCCAGCCAGAGCATCCCGGCGCCGCGGGCGCAGGATCAGCCAGGCGATACCGCCGATGATCGCCAGCAGGGCGACGAACGGCAGCGCGGCGGCGACGCCGATGACCACGGCCGCCACGCCGTCGCCTAGCGCGCTCAGGGAATCGAGCAGCGCGCCCAGCGCGCCGTGGCGGTCGTCGTCGGCCGGGGCGGCAGCATCGCCGGCGCTGAGGGTCAGGACCAGCGTCGACATCGCCGACTGCGTCTTCAGCGACTGGAGCTGGCCGGTCATCGATTCGAGATCGGCCTCGCGGCGGGCGAGCTCGGACTCGAGTGCGACGACATCGGCGATGGAGGTGGCGCGATCCATCAGCGCGCGCACCCGGTCGATCGAGGCCCGCATCGTTGCCGTCCGGGACTCCAGATCAACGACCTGCAGCGTGACGTCCTCGGCCGATTGGGACCGGGAGACGAGGTCGCCCAGTTCGGCCAGGGAGTCCATCGAGGCATCGAGGGCGTCGGGCGGCAGCGCGATCACCAGCTGCACGAAGGAGCCGGTCATCGGGCCGGGGTAGTAGTCGGGCTCGGCATCGGTCCTCAGCACGGAGCTCTCCGAGGAGATCTGGCCGCCCTGCGCTGCGACGAAAGCGCGGGCGCGGGCCGCGGCTGCCTTCAGATCGCCGACCTCGACACCCATCTGGCCGGTGCGGATGAGGTGGCGGTCGCCCGTGGCTATGGATACCGGCGCGAAGCCGGTAGACCCGCCGGCCGGGGCGGAGCTGTCCTTCGACCCGCCGGTGCCGCCGCCGGACTCCGATGTCCCGCTTTGCGGGAGTGCGGTGGGCGCAAGCGGCATGGGCACCTGGCTATCGAGGCGGTCGCCGCTGCTCCCGCTGCTGGAGAGGCCGCTGTCGCCGCCGGAGGCGCTGCATGCGGCCAGCGCCCCCGGGCCGACGATCAGCAGCGCTGCGGCAGCGAGCGAACGCCGGAGCCGGAGGCGCCGCGGGGTCGTGAGATGTGCCGCCATGACGGGCCTCGATCCGTGCGGGCGGGGACGGGATGTCCCCTGGTTGCACGCACAGACGAGGTGGCGGGGCGATCTAGTTGCACGAGAGTGCGAGCCTGCCTATGGGCTTGCGCAAGCTCGCTGATGGATCGCAGGCTCAGCTGGGCTCGGGGGCGAACGTCATGCTGATCGAGTTGATGCAGTAGCGCAGATCGGTGGGCGTGCCGAAGCCCTCGCCGGCGAAGACGTGGCCGAGGTGGCTGTGGCAATTGGCGCAGAGCACCTCGGTGCGGACCATGCCCATATCGGTGTCGGTCAGCTCGATGATCTTGTCCCCAGCCAGCGGGGTGAAGAAGCTCGGCCAGCCGCAGTGGGAGTCGAACTTGGTGTCGCTGCGGAACAATTCGGTGCCGCAGGCCCGGCAGCTGTAGACGCCGGTCTGGTGGTTGTCGGTGTACTCCCCGACGTAGGGCGCCTCGGTCGCGGCCTGGCGCAGGACGCGGTACTCGGCGGGGGACAGCTGCGCACGCCATTCCTCGTCGCTCTTGACGACCGGGGCGGGCGGCAGCGGGGTGCTCTGGACGGTGTTCGACATGGCACCGACTGTACGACGCACCGCTGCACTTGGCAGGCCGGCCAGCCGACGCAGCGGATGGGCGTCATCAGCGCCAGAGCAGCAACTGCAGGAGCCGGCCGATGCCGACGAGAATCCCGAGGCCCAGCGGGATCAGGACAGCCCAGGCGACGACCACAGCCGCGGTGCGCCGCCAGCCCGTGGCCGCCACGGCGCCCGACGCGAAATCGTCCATCCCGAGCAGGTAGCCCTCGACCGTGTACGGATGGGGCCGGAACGGCGGCGGACGGTCGTCGTCCTCGAAGTCGTCGTAGTCATCGCGCGTTGACGCCGAGCTCATATGGGTGCCGGGCTCATGCGGGAGCGGGGCTCATGCGGGCGCCGGGGGTCACGCCGTCCACAGTGCCTGATGGGCCGTGAAGGCGCCAGAATCCGGCTCCTCGACGGCCCATCGGCCGTGCTTGCTGCGCGCGACTGCCACGGCCGGCCCCCCGCTGCCGGTCGTGGCCTCGCGTCCGTCGGGATCGGGCGCCGGCGCGCCCATGACGGCGCCGCGCCGCGATGCCCGCTTCCGGGACCGCGGCGTAATGAGGAGGCAATGCGCGAATCGCGTACAGGAAACACGTCTGGCCTACAAAGGCATTGCGCCGATCCAGAGCGCTTCCGAGGCGTTCCGGGATGAGGCGATGCGGCGTGGCGGCAACCGGGATCGCCATTCGCCGGGCCAGGGTCGACGGGTACCGGGAGCTGCAGGACATCGTGCTCGGCGCGGATGGCAGTCGAACGCTCGCCGACTCCGTGGGCCGGCCGATGCTCGGCCCAGACGATGTCGACGCGGCCGGGCGGGTTGTCCTGCCGGGGCTCGTCGATGCGCATGTGCACCTGGATAAGGCCTATGCGATGGATGCGCTCGCCGCGGCGGGCGCGTTCGACCAGTCCGGGATCGCCGGCGCCATCGCGGCGACTCAGCGACTGCGGGCCGGCTCCGATGTCCGGGCCATCCTGCCCGGGATGAGCCGGGTGCTCGAGGGCATGCAGCGCACCGGCACGGTCGCCGCACGGGCCCATGTCGAGATCGATGTGGACGTCGACCCGGCGACTGTCCGCCTGCACCGCGAGGCCTCCGCCCTGCACCCGGGCGTCTCGCTCCAGCTGGTCGCCTTCCCGCAGACCGGCACGTCGGGTCGCGGGGGCATGGCCCGGCGGCTCGAGCAGGCCCTCGACGATGGGTGCGAGGTGGTCGGGGC
>JAOPVO010000201.1 GCA_025966155.1 Pseudonocardiales bacterium | reverse complement strand
CCCTTGGTGTCCTTGCCGTACGAGCCGGCCTCGCGCCGGAAGCAGGACGAGAACCCGGCGTAGCGCAGCGGCAGCTCGGCCGGGTCGAGGATCTCCCCGGAGTGGTAGCCGGCGAGCGCGACCTCGCTGGTGCCGACCAGGTACAGGTCGTCGTCGGCCAGGCGGTACACCTCGTCGGCGTGGGCGCCGAGGAAACCGGTGCCCTCCATCGTCTCGGGCTTGACCAAGGCGGGGGCGATGACGGGGATGAAGCCGGCGGCGGTGGCCTGGGCCATGGCGTGGTTGACCAGCGCCAGCTCCAGCTGCGCGCCGATGCCGGTCAGGAAGTAGAAGCGCGCGCCGCTGACCTTCGCGCCGCGCTCGGTGTCGATCGCCTTGAGCATCGTCCCGATCTCGGTGTGCTCGCGTGGGTTCTCGACCACCGGCACCTCGCGCACGTGCTCGAGCACCACGAAGTCGTCCTCGCCGCCGGGCGGCGTGCCGTCCTCGATGATGTTCGGGATCGCCAAATGGGCGACGCGAAGCGCGGCATCGGCCTCGTTCTGGCGGTTCTCGGCGTCCTTGACCGAGGCGGCGAGGGCCTTCGCGCGGTCGAGGATGGCCGGGCGCTCCTCGGGCGACGCGCCCCGGACGGCGTTGCTCGCGGCCTTCTGCTCCCCGCGCAGCGTGTCTGCGGCGGATACCGCGGACCGTCGGGCCTCGTCCGCGGCCAGCAGGCCGTCGACGAGGCCCGGGTCGGCGCCGCGGGCGCGCTGGGAGGCGCGCACCAGGTCGGGGTTGTCGCGAAGCACACGCAGATCGATCACAGGCCCACGGTACTTGGGCTCGGAATCGATCTCCCGCGCTACGACGCGGTGGTGTCGCCGTCGACGCTCGCGCGGCCCGGTGTGCGTGGACCGGCCAGACTGGCGCGATGATCGAGATGACGGAGGCGCAGTTCGAGGTGCTCGTGGCCGATGCGCTGGACGAGGTCCCCGAGCGGCTGATGGCCATGCTCGACAACGTCGTCATCCTGATCGAGGACGCCGACCCCAGCGAGCCGACGCTGCTGGGGGTCTACGACGGGATCGCGCTCTCGGAGCGGCTCAGCGATTACAGCTTCGCGCTCCCGGACCGCATCGTCATCTACCGCACGCCCTTGCTGGAGCTCTGCGAGGACGAGGACGAGCTTCGCGACGAGGTGACGATCACCGTCGTGCACGAGATCGCCCACCACTTCGGCATCGACGACGACGCCCTGCACGAGCTGGGCTGGGCCTGACCGGCGGAACTTTTGGCAATGATCTGTCGCTGGGCGACAGAATCTGGCCGCAAGTTCCGCCTAGCGGGCCATCGCGGCTTTGACGGCCTGCTGCTCCTCCGGCGACAGGTCCGTTCCCGCGCCGGCCGAGGCCTGGACGCCCTTGGCGTACACCCGCGAATCGGCCCGCCCGTTGATGGCCGTGATCGTCACCCCGTCGCCGTGGTCGTCCAGCAGCGCGACGGAGAACGACATCCGCCCGGCCAGGTCCTCGAACGCGTCGTAGCGCACCATCGCCACTCGCCGGAGGCCCTTGCCGGTCTCGGTCAGCAGATGGGTGATGGTGGCCGCGAGCTCGGCGCGCACCGCGGTCGCCGTCTGCTCGGTCTGCAGGCGCTGCCGCTCGATCGCCACCAGCACATCGCCGTACCGCGCGGTGAGCTGCTCGGCGGCCGCGGCGTGGCGCCCGGAGGACTCCAGCAGCGACTCGGCCTCGCCCTCGGCGCCGCGGTTGAGCACGGCAACGGACGCGCGCAGCTGGCCCAGGATCCGCAGGGCCAGGACGGCGGTGGCGACTGCGGCGACGCTCAGGAGGGCGGCGATAACAGCGAGTGCGGTGACCATCGAGGGCGAGCGTAGAGGCGTCGGGCGGGGCGGGCGGCGGCGACGCGGCGGGCCGGCCGAAGTTAAGTCCCGTGCCTTGGGCTGTCCGGCCATGGGAAAGTGTTCACATGAGGCAACGGCGACTCGAGGCGGTTCTGGCTGCCTGCTCCCTTGTTGCCGGCCTGCTGGGCGCCTGCACGTCCGGGTCCTCCACCCCTAAGGAGACGGTCTCCGCGCAGGCGTTCCTCGACGCCGTCGGGCGCGGCGACTACGCCCGGGCCGGGGCGGCTACCACGGATCAGACGGCCGCGATCGACGTCGTCCATGCCTTCGTCGATGCCCTTGCGGTCGGCCAGCCGCACGGCGCGAGCGGCAAGTTCGCCGTCACCGAGGTGACCGGCCGCACCGACACCGCCGCCGTCGCCCAGTACTCCGCGACGTGGACGATGCCCGGCGCGACCCAGCCGTGGGTATACAGCGGCGCGCTGCCGATGACCCGCGCAGCCGACGGCCCCTGGAAGGTGGTGTGGTCGGCCAGCGATCTGCACCCCCAGCTCGGCACCGGCGCCTCGATCGTCATGGCCCGTACGCAGCCGGCCCGGGCCTCGTTAGCCGACGCCGCCGGCGCGGACCTCTTCGCCTCGACCGGGGTCGTCACCGTCGGCATGGTCCCGAGCCAGGTCACGGATCTGGTGGGCGAGGCCGCGATCCTCGGCGCGGCGCTGGCGATCAGCGCGCAGGACATCGTCGACGAGGTCTTCGCCGCCCAATCCACCCGTCCGGACGACTTCATCGAGCTCGTCACCGTGCGCCGAACGGATTACGAGCCGGTCCGCAACGCCATCTACGACCTGCCCGGTGTGCAGTTCCGCACCGACGAGCGGCTGCTGGCCCCGAGCGCGACGTTCGCCCGCCAGCTCCTGGGCACCGTCGGGCCGGCGACCAAGCAGCTGATCGACAACTCCAACGGCCGCCTCGGCATCGGGGACGAGACGGGTCTCGCCGGTCTGCAGCGGGCGCTGGATATCCAGCTGTCGGGCACGCCCGGGCTGCAGGTTCAGCTGGTCAACCCCGATGGCACCCCGGGCGGGCCGCTGGGCACCTTCGGCTCGCCCAAGCCCGGGCAGCCGGTGCAGCTGACCCTGGACCGGGCGACGCAGATCGCCGCGGACGCGGCGCTGACCGGCGTGGCCCAGGAGGCGTCGCTGGTGGCGGTCCAGCCCTCGACCGGCCGGATCCTGGCGGTGGCGAACTCGGCGTCGGCCAGCGGCGATATCGGGCTCGAGGGCCAGTACCCGCCCGGCTCGACCTTCAAGATCGTCACGGCGACCGCGGCGCTTGCCGACGGCACCCGCACCCCGGCCACGCCGATCGCCTGCCCGGGGACGCTGCCCATCAACGGGCGCGTCTATGAGAACCAGGACCAGTTCGATCTGGGCCCGGTCGATCTGCGCACGGCCTTCGCCCGCTCGTGCAACACCAGCTTCATCGCCCTGGGCACGAGCCTGCCGACGTCCGCGCTGCCCGATGCGGCGAAGGTCCTCGGCGTGGGCGGCACCGCCGATTGGTCGCTGCCGGTCGACGCGTTCAGCGGGTCCGTCCCGGCGGCGGACACCGCCAACCGCCAGGCCGAGAACTCGATCGGGCAGGGCAATGTGCTGATGAGCCCGCTGGCCCTGGCGATGGCAGCAGCGGCGGTGCAGTCCGGTCGCCCGATCGGCCCGTCCCTGGTGGCCGCCGACCAGCACACGCCCGGCCCGGCGCTGCCCGCGGCGACGGTCGCGGCGTTGCAGGACATGATGCGGGCCGTGGTCGCCTCCGGCACCGCGTCCCAGCTGGCCGCGCTCCCCGGCGAGGTCTCGGGCAAGACCGGCACCGCCGAGTACGGCACGGACACCCCGCCGCGATCGCACTCGTGGTTCGTCGGGTACCGCGGCGACCTCGCCTTCTGCATCTTCGTCGCCGACGGCAAGTCCGCCGGCACCCTGGCTATCCCCATCGCGCGGACATTCCTGCAGGCCGTCCCGCTCTAGTCGCGGCGGCATCGCAGTCCGCGCGGTTGGGTTCATCACGCGCCGTCGGCGGGAGTCCATCGCCGCCTGAGGACCAGCTCGTTGCCGCGGGGCCAGTCCCTGGTTCGCGTGGTTGCAACGCGCGGCGCCCCGCCCCGGTTCAGCCGGGCGCGGGGCGTTGCGCTGTCAGCGCCCGGCCGCGATTGCCAACGCGGATAGCGGCCCCTAGTGCCTTCAGGCGCGAATGGGATGATGGCGCGGTGGCCAGCGACGCATTCCAGGACGTGTTCCAGCGGCGGTACCTGGCGCACGTCGCACGGGAGTCCCAGCTCGAGGCCGACGCCCGGATCCGCGGGATCATCGCCAGCCACCTCGAGTCCGGGCGGGCCCGGGTCGCGGGCCAGACGGTTGTCACCGTGTCCGCCCTGCCCACCGGCGCCACCGCGGTCAACATCATCACCGACGACGTCCCGTATCTGG
>JAOPVO010000219.1 GCA_025966155.1 Pseudonocardiales bacterium | reverse complement strand
GGGCCGGCGGCCGGCCGCGCGCGGATTGCCGGCCGCGCGCAGGCCCTGCTGGCTCCCGCCGGAGCGCGGCGGAGGTGGGCGCTGACGCTGCTCAGCACAGCGGCTGTCCTTGCCAGCGTCGTGGCCGGCGGGTGGTGGGCCCAGCACGATGCCGGCCGCGCCAGCCGCGCCGACAGCGCCGACCGCCGCGATCAGGCCGTCCGGCCGCTGGCTCAGACATCGGTCGGGGCGGCGCCCATCCCTGCGCCGACGGTCCAGCCCGCGACGGCTCAGCCCGCGACGGTCCAGCCCGTGACGGCTCAGCCCGCGACGGCTCAACCCGCGACGGCTCAACCCACCGCGGCGGGGCAGCCGGTGAATTGGCTGGCCGAGCTGGCCCGCGCCGATGCCGTGCGGGAGCACGCGTATGCCACGGGCGATCCGGCCCTTCTCGCGCAGGTCTATCCGCCCGGCGGCTTGCTGGATCGGGATCGGGCGCAGTTGGCAGGCCAGGTCCCAGCCGGGTGCTCGCTCGTGGGCGCCGTGACGCAGTACTCGGCCTTGGATGTGCTGACGGCCGGGCCGCAATCGGCGAAGGTGATCGTCACCGCGGTCCTCGCACCGGCCCGGTTGACCTGCGCGGGCGCGCAGAAGGCCACCACCCCGCCGGTCGGGCCGGTCCGGCTGGCCGTCAGCCTGAGCCGGGGGCCCGACGCGGTCTGGCGGATCGAGGATCAGCGCCTCGCGAGCTGAGGGTCAGCGCGGCTGGTCCTTCGCGAACGCCCAGGTCAGGGCCTCGCCGAGCGTCGCGTGCTCGAAGACGAAGCCGTGGCTCAGCAACGCGGCTGGCACCGCCCGCTGCCCCACGAGCACCCCCTCGTCGGCGAACTCGCCCAAGGCGATCCGCAGCGCAGGCGCGGGCACGATCGCCAGGGCCGGACGATGCGCTGCGCGGCCCAGCTCGCGGGTCAGCTCGCGATTGGTCACCGGTGTCGGGCCGGTGGCGTTGACCGGGCCACTCAGCGCGTCGGTGACGAGGGCGAAGCGAATGGCCCGGACCTCGTCGACGAGGGAGATCCACGGCTGGTATTGACGGCCGGACCCCAGCCGCCCGCCGAGGCCGAGCTTGAACAGCGGCTTGAGCTTCCCCAGCAGCCCGCCGGATCGGGACAGCACCAGGCCGGTGCGCAGGAAGACGACCCGGACGCCGGCGGCAATCGCGGGGCTCGCTGCGGCCTCCCATTCGCGGCAGATCAGCGCGAGGTAGCCCTCGCCCGATGGAGCCGTCTCAGCGACCGTTCGCTCGCCGGTATCGCCGTAGTAGCCGACCGCCGATCCGGACACCAGAATCCTCGGGCCGTCCGGCCCGGATCCCGCAATGGCCTCGGCGATGGCGCGCGTCGTGTCGACGCGGCTCTCGAGCAACGTGCGCTTGTACTCATCGGTCCAGCGCTTGTCCTGGATGCCTGCCCCGGCCAGGTGGACCACGGCATCGATGCCGGAGAGGGCGGCTGGGTCGAGGGCGTCGATGCCCGGGCGCCATTCGATCTCGTCCGGGCCAGCCGCGGCTCGACGCACCAGGTGCACGACCCGCACGCCATCGTCCCGGAGGTCCTTCGTCAACGCCGTGCCGATCAGGCCGCTGGCGCCGGTGATCGCGACGGCGCGGGGTCCTGCGGGTGTTGTCATAGAGGGGATGTTCCCATCCGGCAACGCAGTGATCTCCGCCCGGAACAAGCCGGACGGAGATCACTGACACAGCCAGTGCGCGAGTGCTCGGCCCGCGCGGTGGGCGAGAGCTACAGCCCGAGCTCGCCCTCGAACGAGCCGGCCTCGAGACGCTCCTTGATTGTGCCCAGGAAGCGCGCGGCGTCGGCGCCATCGACGATCCGGTGGTCATACGTCAGGCCGAAGTAGACCATCGAGCGGACGGCGATCGTCTCGCCCAGGTTCGGGTCGCTGACGACAACCGGCCGCTTGACGACTGTGCCGGTGCCGAGGATGGCGACCTGCGGCTGGTTGATGATCGGGGTGTCGAACAGCGCGCCCCGACTGCCGGTGTTGGTCAGCGTGAAGGTCCCGCCGCTCAGCTCGTCCGGAGTGACCTTGTTGGTCCGGGTGCGCTCGGCCAGGTCGGCGATCTTGCGGGCCAGCCCACCGAGATTGAGGTCCCCGGCGTTGTGGATGACCGGTACCGCGAGCCCCCGCTCGGAGTCGACCGCGATCGCCAGGTGCTCGGCATCGTGGAAGGTCTGCGTGCCAGCGGCGATATCGATCGAGGAGTTGACGCCGGGGTGGGCCTTCAGCGCCTCGATGGCGGCCATGGCGAAGAACGGCAGGAATGAGAGCTTGACGCCCTCGCGGGCCTGGAACTCCGCCTTGACCGCCTCGCGCAGCCGCGCGACACGGGTGACATCGATCTCGACGACGGTCGTAAGCTGCGCGGAGATCTGCAGCGACTCAACCATGCGCGCGGCGATGACCTTGCGCATGCGCGACAGCGGCTCGACCCGACCGCGACTGGCCGGGCTCGCGGGAACGGCACGGGTGACCGGGGCGGGGGCAGCCGCCGCGGCCGGCACTGGAGCCGCAACCGGGGCAGGCGCCGCCGGAGCAGGCGCAGCCTCTGGAGCGGGGGCAGCGGATTCGGCTGGGGCGGATGTCGCCGCCGCGGCGGCGTCGGCATTGGCGCCGGCCGCGGCCAGCACATCGGACTTGCGGATACGTCCGCCGACTCCGGTGCCGCTCAGGGTGGAGAGGTCCACGCCGTGCTCGCTGGCGAGCTTGCGCACCAGCGGCGTCACGTATGCACCGGCGTTGTCGTCGTCCTCGGCGGGCGCGGCGGGCGCGGCGGCGCTGCCGTAGTCGGCCGCGACCGGCACATCCGGCGCCGGGGACGGCGCGACCGGGGCCGGTGCCGGGGCAGGTGCGGCTGGGGCGGCGGCGACCGACGGCGCCGGCGGTGCGGGCGTCGGCTCGG
>JAOPVO010000183.1 GCA_025966155.1 Pseudonocardiales bacterium | reverse complement strand
GCCGGCCGAGTACGCGCTGGTGCTTCGGAGCGCGGCGCCCACCGCCGCCCGCGCGGCGGCGGCCTCGCCGGCGATCAGCGCGAGCCGATGCGCGACCGCCTGGAACTGCCCGATCGGGCGCCCGAACTGCTCGCGCTGGGCGGCGTACCGGACGCTGAGCAGCACTGCGGCGTCCATCGCGGCCGACATCGATACAGCCGCGCCAAGGGCCGCCCGCGCGAGAGCATCGAGCGGCCCCGAGCCTGGCGGCAGGGGGCCGGTGTCGAGCACGGGGGCCTGGTCGAGCACCACATCGGCCCACGGCTCGCCCGCCAGCGTCATTCCTGCGGATCCGGGGGTGCCCGTGCCCGTGCCCGTGCCGGTGCCGGTGCCTAATGTCGCGGCCGAGGCCGGAAGCCGTACGACGACAGGCCCGTCCGCCCCGACTGCCACCGCGACGAATTCGGCGGCGACCGCGGCCCAGGTGACGGATCGGAATCTCCCGGACACCGTGGCCAGGGCGCCGTCGTGGTCCAGGCGCAGCGGGCGGTCCGGCTGCAGCAACGGGATGGCGATGATGCGATTGACGGGCAAGCCAGCAATGTCAAGCAGCCAGTTGGCGACGAATGCGCTGTCGCTTAAAGGGATTGAGCGCCCGGCGCCAGCCGCCGCGGACAGGATCGCGACGAGGTCGGCGGTGTCGCCGCCCGCCCCGCCAGCAGCCTCCGAGACGCCGACCCAGGGGAGCTCGGCGTCGACCAGCAGCGGCCACACCGCATCGAGGACATTCGCGGTCCCGGCCTCGGCGGTATCGCGCAGCATCTGCGTCACCGTCTCGAAGAGCAGCCCCGACGCCTCGGGCGGCGCCCAACCGGGGGACAGCAGCTCCTTGGCGACGATGCCGCGCAGCACCTCGTTGGTGCCGCCGCGCAGGGTGAAATTAGGCGATTGGATCTGCGCCTGGTCCAGCAGCGCGGTGTAGCCCGCCTGCGCATCAGCCGGGATATCGCGCAGCCGGGCCGCGGCAACGGCAACGGAGTCCTGCTCGAAGATCGTGCCGACGTCCTTGACCATGGCGGCGGCGACCACCGGGGGCTCGCCGCGCTCGATGGCGTGCGCGACGTCCAGCGACATCGCCCGCAACGCCGAGAGCGAGGACACGAGCGACCCGACGACCTCGGCGCCATGGGTGTCCCCGGGCGACGTCAGCTGGACGAGGCGCTCCAGCAGTGGCATGGTCGAGAGGAAGCGCTCCGGGCCGCTGCGCTCGTACGCCAACTCCGACACCACCTGCGTCCAGGCGCCGCCGACCTGGCCCAGCACCATCGAATCGGGGACGAATGCGGCGTCGAGGACGACCTCGTTGAAGTGGTGCGCGCCGCTGATCGAGACGATCGGGCTGATGGTCACCCTGGGGTCGGGCAGTCGGACGATGAACTGGGTCAGCCCCTCGTGGCGCCGAGAGCCCTCGCCGCTTCGGGCCAGCACGACCATCGCGTGCGCCCGATGCGCCCCGCTGGACCACACCTTGGTGCCGGTGAGGGCCCAGCCGTCTTCGACGCGGACGGCGCGGGTGCGCACCGAGGCAAGGTCGGAGCCCGAGCCCGGCTCGCTCAGTCCGATAGCAAAATATGCATTGCCGGCAGTGATGCGGGGCAGCCACTCCGCGCGCTGCGTATCGGTGCCGTGCTTCAGGATCGCCGGGCCGATCTGCCGCTCGGCGAACCAGTGCGCCGCGACCGGTGCGCCGGCGGCGAGCAGCTCCTCGACGACGACGACGCGGTCCAGCGCGCTGGCGGCCGCGCCGCCGTACTCCGTCGGCAAGGTCATTCCCACCCAGCCGCGTGCCGCGAGGCGCTGCGTGAAAGCGGGCTCGAAGCCGGTCATCCAGGCGTCGCTGCTCGGCTCGAACCCGCCGGTGCGCAACTCCTCGGCGAGGAAGGCGCGGACCTCGGCCCGCAGCGCGGCCTGCGCGGCGGTATCGCTCATTCGGCGGTCCCGGTCATCGAATTTGCCCCGTTCAGTCGACTGCCCCGATCAATCGCTCGGCCGCGAGCCGGCCGGACAGCAGCACCATAGGCACACCGACGCCGGGCTGGATATGCGAGCCGCAGAAGGCCAGGTTCTCAATCGGGGTGGGCGCGGTCGATAGCCGGAACGGGCCCGTCTGCGCGAAGGTGTGGGCCGCGGCGAACGGGGTGCCGGCGGCCATCCCCTGGGCCGCCCAGTCACCGGGCGTCACCAGCAGCTCGCTGCGCGAGCCCTGCCCGATCGCGCCGTAGCCCCGCGCGTCGAGCACGGCGATCATCTCGTCGCGGTAGCGCGGCCCGATCACCGACCAATCCAGCGGGGCCTTCTCCAGGTTCGGCGCCGGGAACAGCACGAAGTAGGAGTGCTCGCCGGGCGGGGCGAGCGCGGGATCGGAGTGCGTCGGATTGGTGATCAGCAGCGACGGATCGCTCATCAGCTCGCCGCGATCGATCAGCTCGGTGAAGGTGCGGGTCCATGCGCCGCCGAAGGAGATGGTGTGGTGCGCGGGGTCCGGCATCGCGCCGGACGATCCGACGTGCAGCACGACGCACGACGGCGAGTACTGCAAGCGGCGCAGCCGCCGGGCGGGGACGAGATCCGGGGGGAGCAGGTCGCGCATCGCGCCCGGGGCGTCGCCGTTGACGATGACGGCGTCGGCGGCGAATCGCTCGCCGCTGGCCGTGCGCACGGCCACAGCGCGGCCGTTGGCGATCTCGATGGCCTCGGCCCGCTGGCCGTACCGGAAGTCGACGCCGTGCTTGGCCGCCGCGCCGGCCATGGCCAGGGGCACCTCGTGCATGCCCCCGCGCGGGAAGCTCACGCCACCGACGGTATCTAGATACGCGATCACCGCGTAGATCGCCAGCGCCTGCTGCGGCGAGACACCGGCGTACAGGGCCTGGAAGGTGAATACCCGACGCACCCGCTCATCGGATAGGAAGCTGGCTATCTTCGAATCCATGCGCCGGAATGCGCCCATCGCCGCCAGCTTGGCCAGTGAAGGCGTCACAAGGCCGAGCGGCGAATCGATATTGCGGTCGATGAAGTCGTGTCGCTCCGCGTCGTACAGCTTGCGCAGGAACTCCACCATCCGCAGGTAGCCCGCGGCATCCGCGCCCCCGCTGAACGCGCGGATCGCCTCGGCCATCTGGGCGACGTCGGTGTGCACGTCGAGGGCCGAGCCGTCGGCGAACGTGGCTCGGTACGCCGGCTCGACCGGGATCAGGTCGAGCCAGTCGCCGATCTCCTCCCCGACGCAGGCCAGCGCATCGGCGATCAGCTGAGGCATGGTCAGAACGGTAGGGCCGGTGTCGAAGGTGAACCCGTCCTGCTGGGCCTGCCCGGCCCGTCCGCCCGGCCCATGGGCCTGCTCGAGGACGGTGACCGTCCGGCCGGCCCCGGCCAGGCGCAGCGCCGCCGACAGCCCGCCAAGACCGGCCCCGATGATGATCACGCTATCGATCCGGGCTCCATGGTCCACGGTGCGGCGGTGCAGTCGCCTAGCCACGTCAGGCGCTTCGAATGACGGAGGCCCGGGCCAGCAGGGCGAGCGCGTCGGCCGCGTCGTCGCGCAGCATCGACCCGGATGCGTCCAGCGCATCCAGGGCCGTCTGCAATTGCTTGGCGATGGCCTCCTCGACGGCGTCCAGCGCGCCCGTCGCGGTGATCGCGTCGCGCACCGTCGCCATGTCCGATTCATCAAGGTCGGCGCGCCCGATCCCCGCTGTCAGGACGGCCCGCTGCTCGGTGGTCGCCCGCTCCATCGCCAGTGCCACGAGCAGGGTGCGCTTGCCCTCGCGCAGGTCGTCGCCGGCCGGCTTGCCCGTCACCGCGGGGTCGCCGAACACGCCGAGCACGTCATCCCGCAGCTGGAAGGCCTGGCCCAGCGGCAGCGCGTAGGCCGACAGCGCGGCCAGGTGCTCGGGGTCGCCGCCCGCGGCGGCCGCGCCGATCTGCAGCGGCCGCTCGACGGTGTACTTGCTGGTCTTGAATTCGATGACCCGCGCGGCCGCATCCGGCGAGAAGCCGCCGCGCGCCTGCTCCATCACATCGAGGAACTGCCCGGCCATGAGCTCCTGGTGCATCAGGTCCACCACCGCCTGCGCGGCGGCGCCAGGCGCGGGATCGAGGCGGGCGACGCCTGCGGCGAACGCGGCGTCGGCCCAGGACAGCAGCAGATCGCCGACGAGGATCGCCGATGCCGCGCCATAGCCGCGCGCATCGCCGGGCCAGTTCGACACTCTGTGGTCGGTCTCGAAGCGCACGTGCACCGAGGGCGCGCCGCGCCGGCTGTCGGAGCCGTCCATCAGATCGTCATGGACCAGCGCGCAGGCATGCACGAGCTCCAATGACGCGGCCAGCTCGAGCATCGCGTCCTCTCCCGGCGCACCATGCGCGACGACGCTGCGCCAGCCCCAGTAGGCGAACTGCGGGCGGAGCCGCTTGCCGCCGTTGAGAACAAACGCACGGGTCGCGTTGGCGATGGGGGCGAGGTCGGCGCCCATCAATTCCAGGCTGGCCAATCGCGGATCGAGGATGCGATGCAGCGCATCCTCCAGACGTCCCGTCAGCACCATCGAGGGCACACTACGCTGGGCCGGTGAGGCGCAGCGTGCGGGACGAATTGTCCCAAGGGACCCCGACTTTCTCGTTCGAATTCGGGCCGCCGCGGACGCCGGAGGCCGAGCGCACGCTGTGGCAGGCTATCCGCGAGCTCGAGCCGCTGAACCCGAGCTTCGTCTCGGTCACCTACGGCGCAGGCGGCAGCACGCGGGATCGCACGATCGAGCTGACTGAGCACATCGCCTCAGATACCAACATGCTGGCAGTCGCACACCTCACCGCCGTCGACCACTCCACCGACGACCTTCGCAACATCGTCGGGCGCGTTGCGGCGGCCGGCATCACCGATGTCCTCGCGCTGCGCGGCGACCCACCGGGGGACCCTCAGGGCGAGTGGATCGAGCGCGAGGACGGGCTGCGCTACGCCGCGGAGCTGGTCGCTATGGTCAAGGAGCTGGGCGATTTCTGCGTCGGCGTCGCGGCGTTCCCGCATCGCCACCCACGCTCGATTGACGCGGAGACCGACACGCAGTGGTTCGTCGAGAAATGTCGCGCCGGCGCCGACTACGCGATCACCCAGATGTTCTTCGAGGCCGATGACTACCTGCGCCTGCGCGACCGAGTAGCGGCGGCGGGCTGCGATGTGCCGATTCTCGCCGGGGTCATGCCGGTGACGAACCTGCGCACGATCGAGCGATCCGAGCAGCTGTCCGGGGCGCCGTTCCCGTCGGCGCTCGCCTCGCAGTTCCAGGCCTTGGCCGACAATCCGGCGGCTGTGCGGGCGCTGGGCATCGAGCAGGCCTCCGAGCTCGCCGCCACGTTGCTGGCCGAGGGCGTCCCCGGCATCCACTTCATCACCTTCAACCGGTCGAAGGCGATCCGCGAGGTCTGGGCCAACCTCCATGGGACGGTTGCGGCACTGTCATGAACCGGTCGCGATCCGCCCGTATGTCGGTGCGCCGCTCGTGACTGAGTGAGCCGGCTATGAACCAGCCCTCCCCATCGAGGCGGAGCGCGCCGCGTCGTTTGACCGGCCTTGTCCCGGTGAGCCGGCCGTGACCTCGGCGTCCCCGTCGGAGGGCGAGCTGGCGCGGAGGTGGGCCGCCGTCCACCCGGGGATGACCGCCGATGCGCATCCGATGGTGCGGAATTGGCTGCGCTTGATGTGGTTCCTGGGCCGTCCGTTGTCTACGCGCGGGGTGTCGCCCAATGCGGTGACGGTGTCCGGAGCCCTGCTTGGCCCCGTCGCGGTTGGCGTCGCGCTCGTCTCGTCTCGTTGGCTGGCGCTGCTGGTGCTGGGCCTGCTCCTGGGCGGGGCGCTGGCCGATGGCCTGGACGGCGCCGTCGCGATCCTGTCCGATCGCACGTCGGGGGCTGGTGCGCGCCTGGACCGCCTCGCCGACCGGTTGGCCGATGCATGCTGGGCCCTGGTGCTGTGGGCCTTCGGCGCTCCGCTGTGGGCGGCGGCGCTGCTCATCGCCGCGACCCTGGCCCAGGAGGCCTGGCGATCCTCGCTGGGCCCGGCGGCGGCCGGCTTGATCACCGTGGCCGAGCGGCCGACCCGGCTGATCTGCGCCTCCCTGGGCGCGCTCTGCGCGGTGATCGCGCCGGCAGCGAGCTGGACGGCGTCGGTGTGCGCCGCTGTCTGGGGGGTTGCCGCGCTCTTCGCGCTCACCCAGCTCGCGGTCCGAACCGCCCGTCGCCGCTGACGTCCAGCGCGCCGACGTCCAGTGCGCTCCTGGCTCATGATCTCGGCGAAAGCGGCGCTCTGCCGCCGATTTGACCGAGATCATCATCTTTGAACTGCCCTACGGATGATGATCTCGGCCAAAGCGTCGCTGTGGCGACGTTTTCGTCGAGATCATCAGCGAAGCGGGGCCTGCGCTCAGTCGTGGGGGATCTGGTCGAACCGCGCGCGGAGCTGGAACAGCGAGTAGCCGCGCTCGGCGATTTCCGAGATGACGTCCGCTGCGGTCTCCGACTCCTCGCGCTCGCGGGTCAGATCCCACTCCGCTGCGCTGGCCTCCGGCGGGAACGGGTCGCCGACCTTGAGGACCAGCCGGAACTCCGCATGCCGGTCGTGCCGGAAGAAGCGGTAGCGGTCCACCCGCCGATCCTGTTCGCCTTCTCCTGGCCGGGCAAGCAGCGGCTGCTGATGATCTCGGCCAAAGTGTCGCTGTAGCGACGTTTTCGTCTAGATCATCACCGGGTTCGACGGCGGATAGGGGCTGACGCGGGGCGATGTTCACGAGCAGGTGACCCTGCGCGGGCCAGACGTTCGTGATCGTCCGGGGCTAGCGGCGGGCGGGGCCGATTGCGCGGGCGACTGTTCGCGCGGACAGCGCGGCCAGTGGCAGCCCGCCACCGGGGTGCACGGTGCCGCCGGCCAGGAACAGCCCGCGGAGAGGGGATCGATTCGCCGGGCGCAGCGACCGGATCGCCCCGTGCGCCGCGGTGCCGTAGATCGCCCCACCGGGCGTGCCGGTCTCGGCCTCGAGGTCGGCCGGCGTCCGGATGATCGCGAATTCCAGCCGCTCGCGGACGGCCATTCCCCGCGCGGCCAGAAGGCCCAGGATCCGCTCGCTGTAGGCCGATCGCAGCTCCGGATCGGTCCAGTCCACTGCGTCGCGTGCGCCGTGCGCATCGTGACGCGGCACATTCACCAGTACGGACCACGCCTCGAATCCGTCGGGCCGCACGTGCGGGTCATCGGGGATGCTGACGTAGATCGCGGGGGCGGCGGGCAATCGGGCCGGGTCGCCGAAGATCGAGTCGTACTCGTCGCCGTACTCCGCCGGGAATAGGACGTTGTGGTGCGCGACCCCGGGCGTTGCGCCTCGCACCCCGAGCAGCATCGAGAACCCGGCCAGCGAACGCGGGGCGGCCCCGAGCCGCCGGCGTCGAGCCGCCAGTCGGACGCGGCGCGCGCCGTGCCCAAGGCCAGCGGCGAGCTGCTGGTAGGTGACGCCGGCGTCGATCGTCGAGACCACGACGTCGGCCGCCAAGCGCGTTCCGTCCGCCAGCTCGACGCCCGTCACATCGTTGCCAGCACTGATGATCGCGCTCACCGGAGTGTCGAGCCGGAGATTGGCGCCCAGCCTCACTGCCCGCGCCTCGACTGCGTCGATCAGCCGGCGCAGCCCGCCCTCGACGTACCAGCCGCCCATCGCCGACTCCAGATGGGCGATGACCGCATATGCCGCCGGAATCCGACTCGGGGCCGAGCCGGCATAGCTGGCGAAGCGATCGGCCATCATCCGCAGCCGCGGGTCAGGCATGTACCGATGTGCGACATGCCGCAGCGAGCGGCCCGGGGCAATCGCCGGCAGCAGTGGCCAGCGCGGCGCGGCCCGAAGCAGGTCGGTCGGTCGGAGCTCGCCCCGCAGGAACGGGCCCTCGACCGCGCGCCACATCAGAGCCGCTCGCCGCTGAAACGCGGCCCAATCACCCGCGGCCTCGGCGCCCAGCCGGGCCCGGAGGTGGTCCTGCATGACCGCGGGCTCGGCCCGCGAATCGAGCACGGTGCCGTCGGCGAACCGATAGCGGGCGATGGGATCGAGGCGCCGCAGCTGAACCGATTCGTCCAGTGGCGTGCCGGTGTCGGCGAAGAGCTCATGGAACACCGCCGGATACGTCAGGAGCGAGGGCCCGGTGTCGAAGACGAAGCATCCGGCGTCGGTGGTGCGCACGGCCTCACCGGCCTTGCCGCCGGTGATGGGGCCAGCCTCGCAGATCGTGACGGTATGCCCGAGCGCCGCGAGTCGGGACGCCGCTGCGAGCCCGGACATGCCGGCGCCGATCACGATGATCGCGCTCATTGACCGCTGCCCTCAAGACCGCTGCCCTGAAGGGCGCTGCCCTGAAGGGTGCGGCCGGGCAGGGTGCGGCCGCGCCAGCGCAGAGTTCCGCGGCGGTGCCTGGCGAGGGACTGCGCGGTGAGCACGGCGAGCTGGAGGATCGAGGCGGGATGGGCGGCCGCGTCAGGCCATGCCCGGCCGCCGGTGCGCCGCGCCGTCACGATTCGCCCAACGACCCCGGCGGCGTACCCAACGGCTCCGACGCGCGAACCGAGCACGGCGGCGACCGCAGGCACAACATAGGCGACGATGAGCATGGATAGCGTGGCCGCGGCACCGGCCGGGCGGCCGAGAGCCGACCACAGTGATTTGCGATAGCCGTCCCGAAGATCTGCCCCCGAGTCGTACATTCGGCAGGTGGCCATTTGCGTCCCGTCGACCACCGTCCCGTGACCTCCGACGGCCTTGATCGCTCGTAATAGGGCCAGGTCGTCGAGAATCTCGCCGCGCACCGCCGTGTGGCCGCCCGCCCGGTCGTAGGCGGCGCGATCCACCAGCAGGAACTGGCCGTTCGCAGCACCGAGACTGGCCCGGCTCGTGCGTTCGGCCAGGCGCAGCGGCAGGAAAGTGAGCCACGACCATTGGAGCAGCGGCTGCACCAGTCTTTCGCTCAGAGTGCCCGCCTCCTGGCGCGGGTACGGGGACACCAAGTCGAGGCCGAGATCCCGCAGCAGCGCCACCGATGCGGCCACGGAGTCGCACTCGAGTCGCACATCGGCGTCGAGGAACACCAGCACCTCGCAGTCGGCTCGCGCTGCTTCGGCTAGTTGCGCGCAGGCCGCGGGCTTGCCCAGCCAACCTGGCGGCACGGGCGATGCGGTGAGCAATCGCAGCGGCGGCCCGGCCCAGTGGTCGGCTATGGCGCGCAGGACCGCAGGCGTCCCGTCGTCGGAGCCGTCGTCCATGACCAGCACCTCGGCGATGTCGGCGCCGGACAGCAACTCGACGGCCCGCAGGCAGGCGCCGATCCGGAGTGCCTCGTTGCGCACGGGAATCAGAATCGCGATGCGCGCGCTGGGCGTTGCTGCGGGGACGGTCGGCGTGCGCAGCAGGCGGGCGTTGATCGACGCATGCACGGCGCCCAGCGCAGCCAGCACTGAGCCCACGGCGACGGTGGCCGACCACACCCGGCTCCACCGCCCTCCGGCCCCGGGGTTGCTACATTGCGGTTGCTCGGCAACGGTGTTGTGACAATCCCTTGGAACTTGGGACGTCATCGCGCCGCTCGCGCGATGCGCAGCGCCAGCGGGACCGCGACGACGCCCATTGCCAGCGCGCCCCATGCCGCTGAGCCGGGGAGGCCGAGGAACACCGCGTGGGCCAGGATGCTCGATACGTAGACCCAGAGGAACTGCGCCTCGGCCGGCGCGATGGCAGAGCCAGGCGATGTGGCCGGGCCGGCCGTGCGCAGCAGCGCTGCGACTGCCGCTCCGACGATCGCCGCCACCAGCAGCCACCCGGCGAAGTTCGTCAGCGGCACATCCGGCACACCGGGCAGATGGGGGTGCGGCTGGTCCCAGGCCCACCGGCCGTCGGCCACCATCTGCGGGTCGAGGAACACGTCCCAGGCTGCCAGGCCCAGTGCCGTCACGACCGCGGTCGAGAGCAGCGAGCGCCCCGCGGCCAGGCGCGCGGCTGCGGCGTAGGCCGGCAGGGCGCCCATCGTCCACGCCAGTCCGACGATCAGCGGGACCGATGCCATAGACGGCCCGAGCCCACCGGTGTACTCATAGCCGCCGAATGGATAGCCAGTCGCAGTGCCGACCACCTCGGCGGCGAGGCCGAGCCCGGCCGTGGCTCCCAGTGCCACGAGCGACCGCAAGGGGCCGTAGCGCGCCGCCGTCGCGACGACAGCCGCCGTGCCCATCACGGCCACAATGGCGACGGTGAGGCGCGATCGGACGACGCCATCGGTCAGTGGATAGGCGATCTGCAGTGCGACGCCGACGCCCATGATCGCCCACGCGATGCGCGTCGAACCCTGCTGCCGCACCGCTGCAGCCGTGTCATGCACGACCTGCCCCGCGCTCATCCGGCTGCGAGGCGCCCGCCCGCGAGGCGTCGGACGGGGATGCGCCGAGCGGCAACTGCGCACCCAGCACAGCAAACGGACGCGAATCGCCGGCGAACAGGTGGTGGCGGGCGAGGTCGACGAAGCCCAGATTCCGGTAGAGGGAGAACGCGCGGGTCGGCCCTTCCGGCGTCGACAGAAGGACCGCCGCGTGCGGTATCGGCGCAACGAGCGACTCGAGCATCAGCCGGCCTAGACGGCGGCCCTGGTAGCTGGGCAGCACGTGGAGCTCCGAAAGCTCGAATGCGTCGACGAGCCAGGCCCGCGCGATCTCGGCGGAAAGCGCCCGGCGCACCGCGTCGTGCCACCACTGGCCGGCCCGGCTGCCATATCCGTAGGCGATGCCGACCACGGCGTTGCCGTCGAGGGAGACTCGGCATTCGAAGTCGGGGTAGCGGCTGTGGCTGGCGGCGAATCCGCCGCGCTGGTCGGCGACCGACGGCGCATAGCCCATCGCCTGCGCGTAGACGGCCATTGCCTCGGGCATCCGCTCGCGCAGTTGCGCGCCGGACCACACCTCGACGGTCAGGGCGCTCATGTCGTCCTGCCCAGCGACGCGGGCCGGGACGGCAGCTCGGAGGCCGATATGACGGCGAAGCGGGCGAACAGCTCCTCGGCGTACCAGTCGGCGGCGGGCGTCCGGGCGACGACGGCGGCGTGCGCGGCGCCGCGGTAGGCGAACGCCTCCATAGCCGACGCGCTATCCCAGACGCTCAAGGTGCCCTGCCAGCCGATTGGCGCCTCGCCGATCCCGATGGCCCACCGGCAGCCCCGGGCCGCCCGCAGCTCGCCTGCCACTGGGCCGACCGCGCGCCAGAATGTGAGCAATCGACGAGGCCGGATGCGGGCCCGGGTCAGGGCGGCCACCTGCCCCTCGGGCCGGGATGGACTGCCAGCCGGCCCGCCGCGGGCCCCGAACGGGGCCGCGCCGGACCACGTGCCGCGCGACGACAGGGGGGCGAGGGTCAGGCGGGCGGTCGTCGCGCTGCGGCGTGCCCATCCGCGCGCATAGCGCCCGTCCTCGAAGGATCGCGCCGACGGCTCGTCGTCCCACGTCGTGATCAGCGCCCAGGTCCGTAGCTGGGCCTCGCCCGCGGTAAAGGTCTCGCCGCGCCCGGTGCCCAGCAGCTTGGCGAATCGCGCGCCGGTCCGTCGGCGCACCAGGGCGCTGGGCGCGGCGGCGTGCAGCAGACCGAAGGCGACGTGCCGGCGGTGCAGCGTCCAGACGTGGGCGGTGACCACAGCCGGCCCGGATGACTGCGACATTGGCTCAGACTAGGACGCGGCTCGGGCGGATCGCGCTCGGTGTCAGCGGCTCAGGAGATCGGCGCGCTCGGGGTGCTGCTCGAACCAGTCCGCTACGAACCAGCACTGGGGCAGCACCCGCGCGGTTGTGGTCGTCTCGACGTCGTCCATCGCGAAGCTCACGAGCAGGTCCGCGTAGCCATTGCCGCGGTGCTCCGGCGCGGTGACGGTGTGCGGGAAGGCGATCGCGTCGCCGAGGATCCGGTACTCCGCCTCGCTGACCAGCACGTCGCCGACGTGCAGCGTGTAGCGCTGACGCTCGGGGTCCTTGCGGAACTGGCGGTCTGCCGGGGAGAGGCTCGTCATGGTTCGAGACCTACCCCGTCGACGCAATGCCCGACCCGGGAGCGACGAATGAACTCAGGTGTGGAGGCCGCACTCGATCTTGTTGGTGCCCGCCCAGCGTCCGGCGCGGGCATCCTCGCCCTCGGCCACCCGTGCGGTGCACGGGAAGCAGCCGACCGAGCCATACCCGTCGGAAAGCAGCGGGTTCTCGAGGATGCCGTTGGAACTCATGTAGATGTCCACGGCGGCCTGGTTCCAGGTCGCGATCGGGTTCAGCTTCACCATCTGGCGCTTCTCGTCCCACTCGACGACCTTGGTGTTCGCACGGGTGATTGCCTCGTCGCGGCGCAGGCCCGAGACCCAGCCGGCGTACGGCGCCAATCCGCGCTCGAGCGGCTCGACCTTGCGCATCGCGCAGCAGGCGTCGGGATTGCGCGCGAAGAGGTCCTTGCCATGCTCGGCGTCCTGCTCGGCGACGGTGCGCAGCGGCAGGATGGTCTTGAGCGTGATCGGCAGTACCACGGACATCGCGTCGGCCATGCCCATGGTCTCGGCGAAGTGATAGCCGGTGTCGAGGAATACGACATCGACGCCGGGGCGCACCTGCGATGCGAGATGGGCCATGACGCCGTCGGCCATCGACGAGGCGACGCACCACGAGTCGCCCAGGGTGGCCTGCGCCCACTGCAGGATGTCCTGCGCGGAGGCGCCTTCCAGCTCGGCGCCGGCCCGTTCGGCCAGCTCCCGAAGCGAGGCGCGCAATGCAGTGGGTGCGCTCACGGGGCAGTCCCTTCGCTAGACGGCACTTCTGTCGCTTCGTAGACGGCGGCGTCGGATCCGCGGGTCAGGCCCAGGTACCTCAGGCGGAACGCCCGCGTGCAGGCCGCGCACCGCCAGTCACCGTGCCCGTCCCCGAAGGGACGCAGATCCTCCTCGCCGCAGTACGGACAGTGGAACGGCGCGGCCCGCTCGGTCATTCCCCGGGCTGAACCGGGGGAAGGGCGCTCACAGCAGCCACGCCTCATCCGCCCGGGTCACGTAGGTCGCGAACGACTCGCCCTCGGTGCGCCGGTCGACGAAGCCCCGCAGCACCCGCTCGGCGTAGGCCGGGGCTTCATCGGCGGCGATTTTGAGGCCGCGGAACTTGCGCCCGAACGCCATCTCCGCGCCCATCTGGCCGCCGAGATGCACCTGGAACGCCTCGACGTCCGGGCCGTCCTTGCTGGTCTGGACGATGCCCTTGAAGCCGATATCCGCGACCTGGAACCTCGCGCACGAATTGGGGCATCCGTTGACGTTGATCGTCACCGGTGTGTCGAATCCGGGCAGGCGCTGCTCGAGCTCGGTGCGGATCCACTCGGCGCGGACCTTGGTCTCGATGATCGCCAGCTTGCAGAACTCGATGCCGGTGCAGGCGATCGTGCCGCGGTGGAACGCCGACGGCCGCGGCTCCAGGCCCAGTGCCGACATCGCATCGGCCACGGTGTCGGCGTCCTCGTGGTCGATATCGAGCATGACGATGCCCTGCTGGGCGGTGGTGCGCATCCGCCCGCCGACCCGGCCGTACTGCTTGGCCACGTCGGCCAGCGCGATCAGGTCAGTGCCGCTGGTGCGCCCGGCCTTGGACGTCGCGCCGATGGCAACCCGCCCGTCGGCCTGCTCGATGAACCCGACGTGGTCGCGGTTGGCCGGGCTCTTGTCCGGCGCGGGGCCATCGGGAAGCGCCCGCTTGAGGTACTCGGTCTCCATGACCTCGCGGAACTTCACCGGCCCCCAGTCGGCCAGCAGGAACTTCAGGCGGGCATGGGCACGGGACCGGCGGTACCCGTAGTCGCGGAAGACCGCGCACACCGCGGCCCAGACCTCGGCGACCTCGTCCGGGCGCACGAAGACGCCGAGGCGCTTGGCGAACATCGGGTTGGTCGAGAGGCCGCCGCCGACCCAGAGGTCGAAACCGGCGTCGCCATCCGGGCCTGGGACGGCCACGAAGGCGACGTCGTTGATCTCATGGTTGGTGCAGTGCTGCGAGCAGCTGGAGATCGAGGTCTTGAATTTGCGCGGCAGGTTGGAGAACTCGGGGTCGCCGATGTAGCGATCGGCCACCTCCCAGAGCATCGGTCCGGCGTCGATGATGCTGTCCTTGGCGACGCCTTCGAGCGGGCAGGCGAGCATGACCCGGGGCACATCGCCGCAGGCCTCGTCGGTGCCCAGGCCCACGGCCTCGAGCTTCTCCCAGATGACCGGGACGTCCTCGATGCGCACCCAGTGCAGCTGGATGTTCTGCCGGTCGGTGAAATCGGCGACGTCGCGGCCGTAGTCACGGGCGATCTCCCCGATGACCCGCAGCTGCTCGTGGGTGAGCTGGCCGCCGTCGATCCGGATGCGCAGCATGAAGAACTCGTCCTCGAGCTCCTCGGGCTCGAGGATGGCGGTCTTCCCGCCCGGGATGCCTTGGGCGCGCTGGGTGTACAGCCCGTACCACCGCATCCGCCCGCGCAGGTCCTGAGGGTCGATGCCCTTGAACCCGGTGTGCTGGTAGATGTCGATGATCCGCTGCTTGACGGCGAGACCGTCGTTGTCCTTCTTCATCCGCTCATTGGGATTGAGCGGCTCGCGATATCCGAGGGCCCACTGGCCCTGCCCGGTGCGCGCGGCCATGGCGGCGGCGTCCTTCCTAGTGTGAGAGCCCGCGCGCGACGACGCACAGGCCTTTTTCAGGATGGCACATGTGTCCAGCGGAGCGCGGGGGGCCATGGCCCTCGTTCCCATTCCGCCGGTTGTACGGGGCATTCCGGCTCACCCCGATGAACGGGTTCACGCGGTGGAAGGGCTGTTCGGCCGATGGCGCGGCTGTGCGAGAATGTCCGCGTGTCACTCCGACTGGTAGCCCGCCTGCATGTGGATCTGCAGCGCGTTACTAGCGCGGCCTGTCGACCGATCTGAGGCCCTGCGCGCGTTCATCGCGCCGCTCATTTCCCGACCGACAGCCAAGGACATCCAGTGACCACCATTGAGTTGCCGCGCGGAGCCACGCTGTGGCTGACCGGGCTGCCGAGCGCCGGCAAGACGACGCTCGCCAACGCCCTGGCCGCCGCCGTGGCCCCGAGTGGGCGGGCCGTCGAGATCCTCGATGGCGATGCCGTGCGGCCGGTTCTGTCGCCGGAGCTCGGGTACTCCCGCGCCGACCGCGACGCCAACGTGGCGCGGATCGGCTGGGTCGCCTCCCGGTTGGCGCGCAACGGCGTGCTGGTGATCGCTGCGGTGGTCTCGCCGTTCGCCGAGGCCCGGGACAAGGTTGGGGCAGTGCACGCCGAGGCCGGCGCGGCCTTCCTCGAGGTGCACGTGGCCACGCCGCTGGACGTCTGCGCCGAGCGCGACGTCAAGGGCCTCTACGCCCGGCAGCGCGACGGGAAGCTCGCGGGCCTGACCGGCGTTGACGACGAGTACGAGCCGCCGCTCGCGCCGGCGCTGCGCCTCGATACCGCGCAATCGACGGTGGACCAATCGGTTCAGGCCCTGATCGAGCTGCTAGGCAAGGAGAGCGTTCTGTGACCTCGCTGCTCAATGGCCCGCCCCGCGGCGACCTGACCGACCGGACCTGGCTGTCCGATCTGGAGGACGAGTCGATCCACATCCTGCGCGAGGTGGTCGGCCAGTTCGAGCGCCCCGTCCTGCTGTTCAGCGGCGGCAAGGACTCGATCGTCATGCTGCACCTCGCGGCTAAGGCGTTCTGGCCGGGCAAGGTGCCCTTCCCGGTCATGCACGTCGACACCGGCCACAACTTCACCGAGGTCATCGCCTTCCGCGACGAGCACGTCGAGCGGATGGGCGTGAAGCTGGTAATCGCCAGCGTCCAGGACGCTATCGACTCCGGGCGCGTCGTCGAGATCCCCGGGCAGATCCGGAACCCGCTGCAGACCATCCCGCTGCTGGATGGCATCGCCGCCGGCCGCTATGACGCCGTCCTCGGCGGGGCGCGGCGAGACGAGGAGAAGGCGCGGGCCAAGGAGCGCATCTTCAGCGTCCGCGATGACTTCGGCCAGTGGGATCCGCGCAATCAGCGCCCCGAGCTCTGGGACCTCTACAACGGCAAGCACCGCCCGGGGGAGCACGTCCGGGTGTTCCCGCTGTCGAACTGGACCGAGCTCGACGTCTGGGCGTACATCCAGCGCGAGGGCATCGCGCTGCCCGGCATCTACTACGCCCACCCGCGCGAGGTCTTCGACCGCGACGGCATGCTGCTGGCGGTCACCGAGTTCACCCCGCCCGGAGCCGATGACGTCGTGCGCACCGAGATCGTGCGCTACCGCACCGTCGGCGATGCGACCTGCACCGGGGCGGTGCTGTCCGACGCGGCCGATGTCGCCGCCGTCGTGGCCGAGGTTGCCGCCGCCACCATCTCCGAGCGCGGGGCCACCCGCGCGGACGACCGCGCCAGCGAGGCGGCCATGGAAGACCGGAAGAGGCAGGGTTACTTCTAGTGCCGGGTGAGCTGTTGAGAGTTGTCACCGCCGGATCCGTCGACGACGGGAAGTCCACGCTCGTGGGCCGCCTGCTGCATGACGCGAAGGCCGTGCTGGCGGACCAGATGACCGCCGTCGAGGTCGCCAGCGATCGGCGCGGCTACGACGTCGCCGACCTTGCGCTGCTCGTGGACGGCTTGCGGGCCGAGCGCGAGCAGGGCATCACGATCGATGTGGCGTACCGCTATTTCGCGACGCCGAGGCGCACCTTCGTGCTGGCCGACACGCCGGGGCACGTGCAGTACACGCGCAATACCGTCACCGGCGCGTCCACGGCCGATGTCGCGGTGATCCTGGTCGACGCGCGCACCGGCGTGGTCGATCAGACCCGTCGCCATGCGGCGGTCGCGGCGCTGCTGCGGGTCGCCCACATCGTGCTGGCCGTCAACAAGATGGACCTCGTCGACTTCGACGAGCCCGTGTTCGATCGCATCGTCACCGACTTCACGTCTGTGGCGTCCAGCCTGGGCCTGCCCGGCTTCACCCCGATCCCGCTCGCCGCGCTCACCGGCGACAACGTCGTCGAGCGCTCGATCCGGATGCCCTGGTACAGCGGGCCGCCGCTGCTGCGCTTCCTCGAGGACGTCGAGGCCCGCGAGGGGTCGGACATCCCCGCGCGGTTCCCCGTCCAGGTCGTGATGCGCCCGCGAAGCGCCGAATACCCCGACTACCGCGGCTATGGCGGCAAGGTCGAGGCCGGCACGCTGCGCGTCGGCGACGCGGTCACCGTCCTGCCATCCGGGCGCACCACGAGCATCGAGGGCATCGATACCGCCGACGGCGCCCTCGACTGGGCCGGTGCCGGGCGATCGGTTGTGGTGCGGCTGGCCGACAACATCGACCTGAGCCGCGGCGACGTGATCGTCGGGGCCGGGGACCCGCGGCCGGTGGTGGCGCGGCAGATCACCGCGACCCTGTGCTGGCTATCGGATCGCCCGCTGCGCCCGAACGATCGGTTCCTGCTGCGGCACACCACCCGGTCGGTCCGGGCGGTCGTCGACGACATCGTGGGGCGCCTGGACATCACGACGGTCACCTCCGCGGTCACCGACGTGCTGGAGCTGAACGACATCGGCACCGTCCGCCTTCGTATCGCCGAGCCGATCATTGCCGACCCGTATGCCCTCAATCGCTCCACCGGCGCGCTGCTGCTGGTCGATGAGGCCAGCGGCGCGACGATGGCGGCCGGCATGGTCGTCGAGGCATCGGCCTAACCCGCCGGCGCTGATGAGCACCGCTCGATGAGCACCGCCCCGCTCGGCGCCGGCGCAGGCGATCCCGGTGGCGAGGCCGGCCCAATCCGGGCCGCCGCGGCAACCGGGCTGCCGCTGCTGCTTGACCTCGCCGGACGGCGGGTGGTGATCGTCGGCGGGGGAGCGGTCGCCGCGCGGCGTCTCGCCTCGGCGCTGGACGCTGCCGCCGACGACATCCTCGTGGTCGCGCCGAGCCGGGCCCAGGCCATGGACGATGTGCTGGCCCGCCCGGATGCGTCGGGCGTGGTTGTACGGGCGTCTGCGTTCGCGCCCGCGGACGTCGACGGCGCGTGGCTGGTGCTGGCCTGCACCTCCGACCCCGACGTCAACGAGTGGGTCGCGCAAACGGCCGACGCGCTGCGGATCTTCTGTGTGCGCGCCGACCGGGCGTCAGGCGGGAGCGCCCGGATGAGCGCCACCGCGCGGGTCGGCGACCTCACCATCACCGCGAGCGCATCGGATGATCCGCGCCGGGCAGTCGAGGTGCGCGACGCGATCGTGCTGGCCGCCCGGCTCGGGACGTTGCCGATGGCTCGCCGTCGCGGCGATACCGCCGGGCGCGTTGCGCTGGTCGGCGGCGGGCCGGGGGACCCCGGCCTCATCACCGTGCGCGGGCGGCGGCTGCTGGCCGAGGCCGATGTTGTGGTCGTCGACCGGCTGGCCCCGCGGGATCTGCTGCGCGAGCTGGGCGACGGCGTCGAGTTGATCGATTCGGGCAAGGCGCCGCACAGCCACAACATGACGCAGGACGAGATCAACGCCGTCATCGTGCAGCGCGCGCAAGCGGGTTTGCGCGTCGTCCGGCTGAAGGGCGGCGATCCCTACCTATTCGGGCGCGGCGGCGAGGAGGTCGAGGCCTGCGTGGCCGCCGGTATCGACGTCGAGGTCGTGCCCGGGATCAGTTCGGCACTTGCCGCGCCGGCGGCCGCCGGGGTGCCGGTGACCCACCGGGGCCTGTCGGCCGATGTGACGATCGTCTCCGGTCACCTGGACCCGGGGCCGAGCGGGAGCAGCGATTGGTCCTGGCTGGCCACCGGGCCCTCGACGCTGGTGCTGCTGATGGCCATGGGGCGTCTCGGGTCGATCGCCCAGGCCCTGATCCGGGAGGGCCGCGATCCGCAGACCCCCGCGATCGTGGTGCAGAACGGCACGACGGACCGTCAGCGGTCGGTGCGCGCGCCGCTGTCAGGCATCGCCGCGGCGTGCGAGCGGGCGAGAATCGGGTCGCCGGCCGTGATCGTGATCGGCGCTGTCGCGGCCTTGGGCGGGGCCGATTCGGTCGACCTGGGGAAACTGTCGGGGGTGACGGGTACATCTATATAGACGGAGCTAGCGAATCGAACAGACGTTCGACTATGCTGGACTAGTTCGGGATTCCGGTCAGGAAGCCCGGCCCGTCTCAGAGGCCCAGCATGGGAGACCCGACATGAGCCACCACCGCTACGCGTCATCGCAGGCGCTGCTGCACCGCGCCCGCGTCCTGCTGGTTGAGGCATCGACGTCGACCACGCCCGAGGACCGGTTCCTCGCTGCGCATCTGGGGGCCCTGCGCACGGCCGCGGCGATCCTGGCCGCTGAGCCTGGCCCCAGTCCCAGGCGCCCCAGCAGCGCCTGGATGCTGCTGGCGAAGGCCCAGCCGGAATTCGCCGATCACGCCGATGCTTTCGACGCCGGCGCGCGGGTGCGGGCCGCCATCGAGGCCGGTGTCGCCGGAGCCGTCACGGCTGAGCGGGCCGACGACGAGATGCGTCGGGCCATAGCGTTCCTGGCCGATGCGCAGCTTCATCTGGGCTACGTTCCGGTGCTGCTGGCCGGGTGAAGGCCGGCGCCGTCGGTACTGTGGGCATCGTGCACTCCTTGGTGGACGGCCCGGATCGGACCCCTGCTCCAGGCAGCGGCGCGAGCACTCCCGCAGGCCAGCCCGAGATCGCGGGCCGGGATCGGCTGATCTGGCCCGCGCTCAGCGCCACGCTCCAGCAGATCGCGCTTCGACGCTCCCCTCAGCGCCCATCGGTGCTTGATTGCGGCGGCGGATCCGGGAGCCTCGCTGTGCCCCTGGCCGTCGTTGGCGCGCGCGTCCTGGTGCTGGATATCAGCGTGGACGCGCTGGCCACCCTCGCGCGCCGGGCCGACGAGGCCAAGGTCGCCGACCGGGTGAATGGCGTCCAGGGCGACGTCGAGGACCTCGGGCTTCGGGGGCTGGGGGAGCACCTGCCGGCGGCGCCGCAGGTCGACCTTCTCCTGGCCCATGGTGTGCTCGCCGTCGCCGATGACCCGCTGGCGGTGCTCCAGCGGATGATCGCGGCCGTGGCCCCTGGCGGCGCCCTGAGTGTGGTCATCGCCAATCCGGTGGCCGCGGTGCTGGCCCGGGCGATCAGCGGTGATGTTGTCGGCGCCCTCGGGGAGCTGACCCGGCCGGCAATCGACGCGGGCCGAACTGCCGGCCCCGCGGTGCTGGATGGCGCGGCGATCGCACAGGCATGCACGGAGAGCGGCCTGATCATCGAGGTCACGCAGGGCATCGGCGTCCTGGCCGACCTCGTCCCCGGATCAACCCTGGAGTCGACGCCCGGCGCGGTCGCCGCACTGGCCGAATTCGAGCAGGCCGCTGCGCGTCTGGAGCCGTACCGCTCCATAGCCAGTCGCCTGCACATCATCGCCCGCCGGCCGGGCTGAGCCTCGTCATGGGCCGCAGCGCCGATCTGCCGCGCCAGCACAACAGCGGCGAGGACGCAGCCGATGACACCGACTGCCCGATCCTGCACGTCGATATGGACGCGTTCTTCGCCAGCGTCGAGATTCGCCGGGATCCGAGCCTGGCCGGGCGCCCCGTCATCGTCGGCGGCGGGACCCGGGGCGTGGTTGCGGCCGCGTCCTACCGAGCCCGGGAATTCGGTGTCCGCAGCGCCATGCCCATGGGCCAGGCGCTTCGGCTCTGCCCCCAGGCGGTCGTCATCCGCCCCGACCACGCCGCATACAGCTCCGTCTCCCGCGAGGTGTTCGCGATCTTCGCCGATGTCACGTCCCAGGTCGAGGGGATATCGCTGGACGAGGCCTTCCTCGATGTATCTGGCGCGATCCGCCGGGCCGGGCGGCCGGTCGAGATTGCCCGGGCGATCCGCGCCCGCGTCGAGGGCGAGCTCGGGTTGACCTGCTCAGTGGGCATTGCCTCGACCAAGTTCATCGCCAAACTGGCCTCGGCGCGCTGCAAGCCCAACGGGCTGCTGGTGGTCCCGGCGGCCGAGACCCAGGCTTTCCTGCGTCCGCTGCCGGTGGGGGCGCTCTGGGGGGTCGGCGCCCAGACCGCCGCGGTACTGGCCGGGCTGGGCCTGCAGACCGTCGGGGAGATCGCCGGAACCCCGCCGGACACCCTCCGTCGCGCGCTCGGCGTGGCGCAGGGCCAGCACCTGCTGGCCCTGGCTCGCGGGATCGACCCGCGGCAGGTCACCCCAGGCACGGGGGAGAAGTCGATCAGCACCGAGCGCACCTTCGACCGCGACCTCACCGATCCCGCCCTCGCCCGTCTCGAGCTGCTGCGCCTCAGCGACGAGCTCGGATCGCGCGTCCGGGCCAAGGGGCTGCGCGGGCGCACGATTGCCATCAAGGTCCGCTTCGGGGATTTCCGCACGATCACCCGCTCCCGGACCCTGCCGGAGGGCATCGACGACGGCGCGGCGATCTACCGGATCGCGCGCGAGCTCTTCGATGCCCTTGGCTTGGACCAGCCCCGGATCCGACTGCTCGGCGTGCGCGCCGACCAGCTGGGCGAGGGGGCCGAGGCGGTCGAGCAGCTCGCGTTCGACCTGGGCGCGCAGGTGGCTCCGCCGCAGACGCCGACGGGGTTGGGCGAGGTCATGGACCGTGCCCGAAGCCGGTTCGGGGCCCAGGCTTTGCGTCCCGGATCCCTCGTCCCGGCACCTACGAGCGCACGTCGCGACCAGGCAGTACCGTAAGTGCTGCGCAGTTGTGGTAGGCCCGCTTCCGCTCAGGTTCGGCGGCTCCTAGACTGGGCAGCGTTGGGGCACTACCACAGGGCTCCAGGCGTTACCCCGATAGACATTTTCACAGCACTCAGTACGTGTTCCAGTCCGCCTGTGTCAGCGGTTCGCCACTCGGGTTGCGAGTGGCGGGCAGCACCACCTGCAGCTCCCAAGGGGGGCCCCGATGCCGCTCTCCGACCACGAACAGCGGCTGCTCGAGCAAATCGAGCAGGCGCTCTACGCCGAGGACCCCAAATTCGCGACGGCAGTCGCGTCACGGAAGATGCGCTCCCATCCGCGGCGCAAGCTCGCGCTGGCCATCGTCGGCGCGATTGCCGGACTGGCGCTGGTTGCGGTTGGCGTCACCGTGCATCCGGTCGTCATCGTGCTGGGTTTTGTCCTGGCTGTCGTCTCCTGCACCTTCGCCGTCCGCGTCGTGCGCGGTCCGACCGGGGGCGATCTGACCATCGTCGATGGGACGACGCCGCGCGTGCAGTCATCACGCCCGACCGCCCACTCGGACAACCTCCGTCGTCGCATGGAAGACCGGTTCAAGCGCCGCTTCGACGAGTAGCTCTCTCCGCACCGCACGAATAAGCGTCCGAAGGGCCGCCGCGCCCACCGCGCGGCGGCCTCTCGCGTCTGCGGGCCGAACGACCCTGTGCCCTGAGCAGGTTCGGCGCCACAACACCGGCGCCGGTTCGAGTCAGCTGCCGACGCCGATGCCGATGCCGGTCGGTCAGGTCAGGTCAGGTCAGGTGGCGCGGCGCAGGCGGGTGCGGACCATCCGCGGGGCGGCCAGCACGGCCCGAACCCGGCGGCTGAGGGCACTGCGGGCCCAGCGGCGGATCGAGCGCGGCCACCACGCCGCGGCTAGGCGGGCCTGCGGGCCATACGACGACCGGAGCTCGCGAACAGCGGCGCGGCCCAGCAGGTCGAGATCGGACCCGCGACCGGCCTGTGTCGCCTCGGTGCCCGGCGGCGGGCCGAACCGCTCCCGCTCGACCAGCGCGGCCAGCTCCGTCGCAGTGTCGGGGGCGCCCTTGTGGCGCGAGGCCCCCGGGAGTTGCTCGGCCACCAGAGTCGGGGCCTCCCGGAGGGTTGTCGAATCGGGCCAGTCCTGGCCCAGATCGGTGGCCGTGGCCCGGTACTCCAACCACCACGGCCAGGCCCCGCCGGTGGATCGGGCGTCGGCGATGCGCCGTCGCCGGATGGCAAGCCGCGCAGCGGCCGGCAGCAGGAGCAGCAGGAGCAGCCCCCCTGCGGTCAGCGCCGCGTAGAGCAGATAGGGCGGGCTGGGCTGCTCCGCGGCCCGCGGCACGAACGGGGTGCCGCTGTCGAAGTTGACCTCGTCCGGGACGAGCGGGATCTCCAGGCTCGGGTCGATCGGCTCGCCGTCGATCGTCGTGCCGGACTGTCCGGGTGTCAGCGTGGGCGCATTGGGGTCCGGCACGTACGGGACGTTGATATCGCGGGCGGCGTCGGCGCCGGACAGCGGCGTGGGGTCGAACGGTAGCCAGCCATAGCCCGCGAAGTAAACCTCGACCCAGGCGTGCGCGTCGCGCGAGGTCACCAGGAAGGTGTTGCCGTCGCCAGGGCGCTGGTGGGTGTACCCGAGCACAACCCGCGACGGGATCTTCAGGGCCCGGAGCATCACGGCCATCGCGCCGGCGTACTGCTGGCAGAAGCCCGTCTTGGTCTCCAGGAAGTCGACCAGCGCATCGCCGCTGTCGCCGTCCTCGGTCTGGGTGCTGTAGATGAAACCGTTGCGGTCATCGGTGAAATAGTCGGACAGCGCCACGGCCTTGGCGTAGGGCGATGCGGAGCCGGCGGTGATCCGGGCCGCCTCAGCGAGGACCGCCTCGGGCACATCCGATGGGAGGTCGAGCCAGCGCTTGAAGCCCGGGCCGGACCCGACAGTGGCGGCGGCCAACTGCTCGCGGGAGGGCTCGGGCTGCTCGAACTGCACCGAGTAGCTCTGGTTGTTGCTGATCCGCGAGCCGCCGATAGTTGCCGTGTCCCTGTTCCAGCGCCAGGCGTTCCCGAGGCCGTTGATCTGCGCCAAGTTGCCGAAGATCGGGACCGAGCTATCAGCCAGGCCCAGCACCTCGACTCGGGCACTGAACTCCCGGGTGGGCAACAGCGAGGTGTCGCCGGCCTGATCGAGGCGATCGCGCAGGGCGATCTTGTCGCCGTCCCCGGTTCCGCTCCACCCGGCGTTGGACGCATAGTCGTCCAGCACGATCTGCCGCAGGTAGAACGGGTTGACCGAGAGGTCGGTAGGGACCATGCCCTGGGTGATCTGCACGGACAGCAGGTTGGTCGCCTCGGCCTGGTTCAGCGTGCCCCGCAGCTTCGCGAAGGCCGACAGCGACACCGAGCCCCCGCCGCCGTCGCCGCGGCTGAACATCCCCGACAGCAGGCCATCGGACGCAAGCGGGATCACCGTCGGGACGATCAGCGCGAAGGCCAGCGCACCGGCCGCGATGCGTCCGCCCGAGCCGCCGCCGGCGACGCCGGATCGACGGGCCGAGCCGTGGACGGCCGCCGATTCGGTCCACTCCCGCCGCTCCAGGGCCATCCCCGAGGCGAGCACCAGGAGGTAGCCGCCCCCGGCGCACACGAAGCCGATGAAGCCGACCGATGTGCGCCCGATCGCCCCGGCGCTGGTGACGATCGCCAGGAAGGCCAGCCCGGAGATGGCCCGAAGCCGGGCAACCACGGCCAGCATGTCGATGGCGATGGCCACGGCCACCACCGTGGCGGTGGTGATCAGGCGAAGCGACGGGGTGGAATTCAGGCCGGGGCGCGAGGACTCGATCAGCGACTGGGCCCGGTCGAGGGTCTGGCGCAGATCGTCCACCGTGGCGCCGGTGGGGATGATCCCGGCGATGGCGTTCGTGGATAGATGCGTCGCGACCAGGAAGCCGCCCAGCACGAGGAATCCGACAGCGTCGTGCCAGAGCCTCGCCGGTCGCCCGATGCGCAATATCGCAACAACCCCGGCAACGATGGCCAGCGCGAGCCAGGCCTCCACCAGCCAGCCCACATCGCCGAATACGGCCCGCAGCGGGACTATCGCGAGCGCGCTGCCGAGGGCGACGGCGAGTGTGGGCCCCGCTGCACCGGTGCGCTCGGTCGTGCCCTGGTCCGCGCTCATGCGCGCCCTGCGGTGGCGTAGCCCGGCGAGGTGAGCAGTGCCGCCCAGGCGTCGGGGATCTGGTCGTCGGCGTTGGCCGAGCTGACGTGCCAGCCGTCGGCCGCCAGCTCGCTCAGCGAAGTGGCTGTGCCGGCGATCGGGCCGCCCCGGCGGGTGGCCGCGGCGCTGGGCGGGGGCCCGCTCGACGCCC
>JAOPVO010000145.1 GCA_025966155.1 Pseudonocardiales bacterium | reverse complement strand
AGCCCATGATCGCCTGCGCGGTCACCGACTTGCCCGAGCCGGACTCCCCCACGATCCCCAGGGTCCGGCCGCGCTCGAGTGAGAAGGACAGCCCGTCGACCGCCTGGACGTTGCCGTCGAAGCTGGGGAAGGTGACGCGCAGGTCGCTGACCTGCAGGAACGGCTTCCCCGCTCCTGGCTGGACGGGGGCGTCGGATGCCGGCGCCGCGCTCATGCCCGCCTCACCCTTGGGTCCACGAACGCGTACACGATGTCGACCACCAGGTTGCAGATCACCACGAAGAAGGCCCCCAGAGTCGTGACGCCCAGGATCTTGGGCAGATCGCCGGCATTGATGGCCTGCACCGCGTATTGACCGACGCCCGGCAGCCCGAACACGGACTCCGTGATCACCGCGCCGCCCAGCAGCAGACCGAGATCCAGGCCGAAGATGGTGACAATCGGCGTCATCGCGGCGCGCAGGCCGTGCTTGACCACCACTGTGCGCCGCGGCAGGCCCTTGGCCCGGGCGGTGCGGATGTAGTCCTCGCCCATCACCTCGAGCATGCCGGCCCGGGTGAGCCGGGCGTAGAGCGCGGCATAGATGAACGCCAGCGACACCCACGGCAATACCAGGTTCTTGGCCCAGTAGATCGGGTTCTCGGTCAGCGGCACATAGTGCAGACCGCCGAAGATCGGGAACTTGTACTTGAACAGCAACTGCAGCACGAGACCGGTGAAGAAGATAGGCAGCGATACTGCGGCGAGCGCGACGCCCATGCTGAGGCGGTCGAAGATCGTGCCGCGCTTGAGGGCCGACACCACGCCGACGCTGACACCCGCGACGAGCCACAGGATCGCCGCCCCGAAGGCCACCGACAGAGTGACCGACAGCCGCGACTGGATCTGCGGCCACACCTCGAGGTGGCTCTTGAACGAGTAGCCGAAGCAGGGCACGTGGCAGGTCGCCGCATCGGGCCCGTACTTGAACTCGCGGCCGCCGAAGATCCCGGATACGAAGTCCCAGTACTGAGCGACCAGGTTCTTGTCGAGCCCGAGGTTCTGCTTGACGGCCTCGAGCGCCTCGGGGCTCGGATCGCGGCCCACGTACTGGGCCGCCAGGCTGTCCGAGGTCTGCCCGGCCAGCTTGGGCAACTCGAAGAAGATCACGAAGGTCACCAGCGTGATGACCAGCAGCAGCACCATGGCCGTGACGAGCCGCTTGAGGATGAACGCGATCATGATCGGCTGGCCCGGCCGCCGCCGGCCCGGGATGAACCCGGTCCGGCGGCGGCCGCTGGCGCCTTCACCTGCCTCTCGCCATTAGATAGTCATCACAGGATGTGCTTCGGGGCCTGCGCCCCTTGGGTCCTGCGTGGCTCTACGAGCGGCCGATGTTGAGGTAGTCGTACATCCCGTACGCGGCGGTGACGAAGACGTTCGTCGCCGACGGCGGCCGGTACAGCGGGTCCTTGCGGTAGAGCAGCGGAACGATCACGGCCTGGTCCATGACGGCCTTGTCGATCTCGCCGTACAGCTTGTTCCGGGCATCGAGGTCGTTGTTCGTGATCGCGTCCTGCAGCATCGAGTTGATCTTCGGATCGTTGAGCTCCGAGATGTTCGTGTTGCCGGCGGCCTTGATCGTCTTGCCGTCGACCACCTGGTCCAGGAAGCCGTACCCGGAGGGCCAGTCGGCCGCCCACGCGGACATGCTCAGGCCCAGGTTGTTGTCGTGGACGAACTGCGGCGAGCCGGCGTACGAGCTGAAGTACTTGCCCGACGGGTACTGCTGGATGTTCGCCGTGATGCCGACCTTCTTCAGCGACTCCTGGATAGCGGTGGCCAGCGCGATCTCCGCGGGGCGGTCGCCGCGAGCGGCGAAGTTCGTGGTGAAGCCGTTGGGCTGGCCGCACTGCTTCAGCTCGTCCTTCGCCTTCGCGACATCGCCCTTATTGCCATCGGTCTTGTACGTGTCGAAGTCCTTGTAGCCGGTCACGTTCGGCGGCAGGACCGTGCTGGCGATCTCGCCGCGGACCTCGCCGCCGTAGGTGGTCTGCGCCGCGGCCTTGTCGATCGCGTACTGAACCGCGATCCGGCAGTGGACGTTGTCGAAGGGCGCGACCTTGGTCGAGACCGCGACGTAGGCCAGCGCGCCGGACAGCGCGTCATCGACGTTCTTCTTCAGGTCGGGATTGGCGAACACTGTGCTCTGGCTGGAGGTCGCGATCCCGGCGCCGGACAGGTCGACCTGGATTGTGTCGGCCTGCAGGTCCTTGTCGATGCTCTCCTGCTCCTGGCCGAAGTTGACCTGGATCGTCTCCGGGTACTGCTTGCGCAGCGGATCGCTGCTGGCCGACCAGTTCGGGTTCTTCACGAGGGTCGCGCCCTTGCCGTCCTCGTACTTGGTGAACATGTACGAGCCGCTGGACACGATGCTGTTGACGTACGTCGCGCCGGTGTCCTTGGCCTTCGGGACGGGGGCGGTCTGCGGGTTGCTCGCCAGGAAGTCGAAGTCGGCGAACGGCGCCTTCAGATGGAAGACGATCGTCGTGTCATTGGGCGTCTCGATCGACGTCAGATCGCCGTTCGGGTCGTCGTAGGGGCCCTTGTAGCCCGTGTCGTTCTTCAGAGTGTCCTTGAAGTACGTCGGCCCGTTCGACAGGACCGCCGGCGCGTAGTTGCTGCGCTCGATCGCGTACTTGACGTCCTTGGCCGTGATGGGCGATCCATCGGAGTACTTGAGGCCCTTGCGCAGGGTGTAGGTCCAGGTCAGGCCATCGGCGCTGGGCTCGCCCAGCTTCTCCGCGAGGTCGGGGACGACCTCGAGGCCCGCGTCGCCCGGCTCGGTCTTGAAGGTGGTGAGAGCGCGCGCATACAGGCGGGAGAAGTCCCACACGAAGGCGTAGTAGGTGTTCCCGGGATCGAACGAGTCCGGCGCGTCGGACACCGCATACGTGACGGTGCCGCCCGTCTTGTCCGAGGCGTTGACCACGCTGGTGTTTCCGGCGTTGTAGGCGACCTTGCCGCTATTGCTCTGATCCTTGGAGTCGCCTCCGCTGCCGCACGCGGCGAGCAGCGTGGCGACACTGAGCATGCTCACGGCCCCGAGGAGGCGTCGCTTGGTCCTGCTTCTCATCGATTTCCCTTCCGAACGTGGGTGGTTCGTCTGTCGATATACGTGCGTGGCGGTGTCAGATCGTGAGCCGCTCACAGGGTGGACCGGGGGTCTAGGGCGTCGCGCAGGCCATCGCCAAGCAGGTTGAAGGCCAGGACGGTGATAAAGATGGCCATGCCCGGGAGGATCATGAACATCGGGTCGGCCTGATAGAAGTTGACCGCCTGACTCAGCATCCCGCCCCAGGATGCCTGCGGCGGGGCGATGCCGACGCCCAGGAAGGACAGGCTGGCCTCGAAGAGGATGTTGGTCGGGATCAGCAGCGTCGAGTACACGATGATCGGCGCTATCAGGTTGGGCAGGATCTCCTTGAAGATGATGTAGCCATTGCGCGCGCCGATGCTGCGGGCGGCGTCGACGAACTCCCGCTCGCGAATCGACAGCACCTGCCCGCGCACGATGCGGCCCAGATACGGCCAATTGAAGAAGCCGATCACGAACACCAGGACCAGGACGTGCAGCGGCAGGCCGGACATCGTGAAGAGCGTGACGTCGGTGAACGGGATCTTCGGCTTGACCTCGTTCTGCAGGGTTGCGGAGATCGACAGCGCGAACAGCAGCAGGGGGAACGCCAGGAAGATGTCCATCATCCGGCTGATGAGCGCATCGATCCGCCCACCATAGAAGCCGGCTATCAATCCCAGCAGCGTGCCGATGGCGACCGACAGCAGAGTCGCGGCGAACGCGACCAGAAGCGACACCCAGGATCCCTCGAGCAGGCGCGTCGCGAGATCGCGGCCGTACTGCGGGTCGACCCCCAGCGGGTGATCCCAGCTGATCCCGCCGAACGAGCCCCTGGGTGTGATCAGGACAGGATCGAGCAGGTCCTGGTTCTGGGCGTTCGGATCGAGGTCGAGCAGTCGCTCGATTGGCTTGGCGAGAACGGCCAGGAGGATCAGGACGATGACGACGATGCCGCCGATGACGGCGGCGCGGTCGCGCTTGAATCGCGTCCAGGCAATCCGGGCCAGCGATCGGCCCTGGATCTCGGCCGGGGCCTCGTCGCTCGGGGAATGGTCGTCGGGAACATCGAAGGGCGACGGCAGTGGATCGGACACGCCTGCCGTCGGATCGGCCGGGGAGACCGTCACGCGGCCTCGGATGCGTGCTCAGCGCTCACTTTCACCATCTCGCACCTCCTCGGATGTTGCGCGTCGGACGTTCTGCCTCGTGATTGCACTCAGCCTCGGCGGCGAGGAAGCAAACTATGGAGTTGGCCGATCCCTCAACGCCACCGCCGCGGGTTCGACCGTTCATCCCGATCAATGACGGGCACCGTAACTCCCCTGAGTTATTGGTCGAGCGGAGACAAAGCCGTTGCGAGGTAGTGGTACTCCCCTCCCTGCTCCTTGCCAAATCTCGGGTGTCTCTCGGGGAGTCTTCTAACGTGGATGTGATATCAAACATCCACCGCTACGCGCGTATCGCG
>JAOPVO010000132.1 GCA_025966155.1 Pseudonocardiales bacterium | reverse complement strand
GCCGAGACCCCGCAGACCCCGCAGAGCGGCAGCGGCACCTACGTCACCGCCGGGCTCGATGTCCCGGCGTCAACCGGCGGGCGGATCGTGCGGTTCGCCGTGCAGGTCGAGGACGGCGTGCCCATCGACGCCATGGACTTCGCCCGGCAGATCCTGGCCACGCTCTCTGACCCGCGCGGCTGGCAGGGCGTCGACGGCATCGCGTTCGAGGCGACCAGCAACCCCGATTCGGCGGCGTTCATCGTGACACTGGCGACGCCGGCCAGCACCGATCGGCTCTGCTATCCCCTCGACACCGGCGGCTGGCTGGATTGCTACAGCCGGGGCCGCGCGGTGATCAATTCCGACCGCTGGATACTCGGCGCCGACAGCTGGGGCGCCGACCTCGCCGGCTATCGGCAGATGGTCGTGAACCACGAGGTCGGGCATGCGAACGGCCACGGGCACCTGTTCTGCCCGGGGTCCGGCCAGGCCGCGCCGGTCATGCAGCAGCAGACGATCTCGCTGCAGGGCTGCGCGCCGAATGCCTGGCCGGCTGTGACCGGAGGGTAACTATGCGTTACTGATTATTGCGGAGAGTGCGCAAGACCACATAACTGCATCCTGCGGTCGGTCGTCGCGGAACCTGCTGGCAATCTGCGGAAATCAGACTGAAGTCCTCCACCGCAGCAGGGAGTCCGCCTTGAGCCAAGACGCCGGCACCACGACCTCCAGCATTGACCACGAGGTCGCCACGACCACCACCGCGAATCCGAACCGCACCCGTCTGTAACTGGGTGCAGCGACTGGCCTGTGCTACGCCAGCGTCGAGTATCGACGCGGGCGCAACACAAACCGGTCCTAGCCGGCCGGCAGGGCGGCGAGCGCAGCGGTGATGCGCACGATCTCGGCCTCGGCCGCGATCAGCCGATCGCGCACCTTGGCCACGACGTCGTTCGGGGCCTTGCCGATGAACGCCTCGTTGGTGAGCTTGGCCGAGTTCTGGGCCCGCTCCTTCTCCGCCGCCGCAAGGTCCTTGGCATAGCGCGCCCGCTCGGCCGGCACATCGATCTCCGATGAGAGGTCCAGCCACACGACAACCCCGCCCGGGGTGGTCACGCTGGCGGTGCGGGCGAACGCGTCGTCGGGCTCGCCCAGGCGCAGCAGGAACCGGATCTCGGACTCGTGAGCCTGCAATCCCTCGAACTGCGCCGGCACGCGCGCCGATGGCTTGACGCCCTGGTCGGAGCGCAGTCGGCGCACCTCGGTCACAACGGACTGGATCGCGGCCACCTCGGCCTCAGCCACGGCGTTGTGGCGCGCGGGCTCGGCCACCGGCCACGCCGAGATGACGAGGGACTCCCCGCCCGTCAGCGCGGTCCACACCGTCTCCGTCACGAACGGGATCATGGGGTGCAGCAGGCGCAGCAGCGAATCGAACACCTCGCCGATCACCCGGCGCGTCGAGGCCGCCGCGTGCTCGTCCTCGCCGCCGAGGGAAACCTTAGCCAGCTCTAGATACCAGTCGCAGACCTCGTCCCACGCGAAGTGGTACAGCAGCTCCGACGCCTTGGCCATCTCGAACGCGTCCAGGTACGCATCGACCTGCGCGATCGTCGTGTGCAGGCGCGACAGGATCCACGCGTCGATGACGGAGACGTCCCGCGGCACCGGGCCCTCGACCGTCGCGCCGTTGATCATGGCGAAGCGGGTCGCATTCCATAGCTTGTTGCAGAACTTCTGCGCCCCGTCGACCCATTCCTCGTTGACCGCCTGGTCGCCGCCGGGGTTCGCGCCCCGGGCCAGGGAGAACCGGAGCGCGTCCGAGCCGTACTTATTCATCCACTCGAGCGGGTCGATGATGTTGCCGCGCGACTTGGACATCTTCTTGCCGAACTTGTCCCGCACGAGGCCGTGCAGCGCGACCACCTCGAAGGGGGCCACGCCGTCCATGGCGTAGAGGCCGAACATCATCATCCGCACGACCCAGAAGAACAGAATGTCGTAGCCCGTGACCAGGACGCTGGTCGGATAGAACTTGGCCAGATCCGCGGTCTTGTCCGGCCAGCCCAGCGTCGAGAACGGCCAGAGCCCGGACGAGAACCAGGTGTCCAGCACGTCCGTGGACTGCGACCAGCCCTCGCCGGTCGGCGGCTCCTCGCCGGGGCCGACGCACACCATCTCCCCGTCCGGGCCGTGCCAGACCGGGATGCGGTGGCCCCACCAGAGCTGCCGGCTGATGCACCAGTCGTGCATGTTGTCGACCCAGTCGAAGTACCGCGGCGCGAGCGACGGCGGGTGGATGCGCATGGTGCCATCGCGCACAGCCGACGCGGCGGCGGCGGCCAGCGGCTCGACCTTGACCCACCACTGCATCGACAGCCGCGGCTCGATCACGGTGTCGCAGCGGGAGCAGTGCCCCACCGCGTGGGAGTACGGGCGCTTCTCGGCCACGATCCGGCCCTCGGCCCGCAGGGCCTCGACCACGGCGGCGCGCGCGGCGAACCGGTCCAGGCCGAAGAAGGGCCCCTCGACGGAGATCGCCGCGGAGTCGTCCATCACCGTGATGTTCGCCAGGCCGTGGCGCTGGCCGATCTCGAAGTCGTTCGGGTCGTGCGCGGGGGTCACCTTGACCGCGCCGGTGCCGAACTCGGGGTCGACGTGGGCATCGGCCACGATCGGGATCAGGCGTCCGGTCAGGGGCAGCTCGACCATCGTGCCGACCAGATGGGCGTAGCGCGGGTCGTCGGGGTGCACGGCCACGCCGGTGTCGCCCAGCATCGTCTCGGCGCGGGTCGTGGCCACCACGATCGCGTCCGGGCCGTCGCCATAGCGGATCGACACGAGCTCGCCGTCGTCGTCGCTGTGATCGACCTCGATGTCCGACAGCGCGGTCAGATCGCGCGGGCACCAGTTGATGATCCGCTCTGCGCGGTAGATCAGGCCCTCATCGAACATCCGCTTGAACACCGTCTGGACCGCGCGGGTCAGCCCGGCGTCCATGGTGAAGCGCTCGCGGGTCCAGTCGACGCCGTCGCCGAGGCGGCGCATCTGGTCCAGGATCCGGCCCCCGGAGTCGTCCTTCCATTCCCACACACGCTCGACGAACTTCTCCCGGCCGAGGTCGTGGCGACTCAATCCGTCCTTGGCCAGCTCCCGCTCCACCACGTTCTGCGTCGCGATCCCGGCGTGGTCCATGCCCGGCAGCCAGAGCGCCTCATAGCCCTGCATCCGCTTGCGGCGGGTGAGGGTGTCGATGATGGTGTGGTCCAGCGCATGGCCAAGGTGCAGGCTGCCGGTCACATTCGGCGGCGGGATCACGATTGTGAACGGCGGCTTATCGCTATTCGCGTCGGCGACGAAGTATTCGCGGTCGACCCAGCGCTGATACAGCGGGCCTTCCACCTCGCTCGGGGTGTACTGGCGGGCGAGCTCCGTGGGCGCATCGGTCACGTCGGCTGATCCTACGGAAGACCGCGAAAGACGATTGCCAGGCCGATTGGGCCAGCGGTTCGCCGCGGCACCTGCCATCCTCTTGGGCATGGCGCGCTACGAGGTTGAGGGCAAGGTCGCATTCGTCACCGGCGGCGGTTCGGGCATCGGCGCGGCGGTGTCCCGCGTGCTGGCTGCGAGCGGGGCATCGGTCGTCGTGGCCGACATCTCGCTGGGGGCGGCCGAGATGGTCGCGCACGATATCGAGAACGCCGGCGGCAAGGTCATGGCCGTGCAGGTCGATGTCGCGGACCCCGATGCCGTCGATCGCGTTGTGCAGGGCATCGCCGGGATCCTCGGCGGGCTCGACATCGGGATCAACAATGCCGGCGTGACCGGCGGCGGCGGCCTGGCCGGTGACTACGACACCGCGGCCTGGCGGCATGTCATGTCGATCAACCTCGACGGCGTCTTCTACTGCCAGCGCGCCGAGATCCAGGCGATGCTCGCGGCTGGGCGCGGCGGCGCGATCGTCAACCTGGCCAGTGTGCTGGGCGCGGTCGGCGCGGGCCGGTCGCCCGGCTACGTGGCCGGTAAGCATGCTGTGGTCGGGCTCACCAAGTCCGCCGCCATCGGCCACGCCGTCGACGGCATCCGCGTCAACTCCGTTGGCCCGGGCTACATCGACACTGCGCTGCTCTCGGCGATCCCGCCGGAGCGCATGGCCGAGTTGGCCAAGCTGCACCCGCTCGGCCGCCTCGGGCGGGCCGAGGAGGTCGCGGAGCTCGTTGCCTGGCTGGCCAGCGACGCCGCGTCGTTCGCGACCGGCGCCTATTACCCGATCGACGGCGGCTACCTAGCCGTCTGAGCTGGTCGTTCGATCGGGGTTCCCCCCTAGCGACGGCTGGGGGGCACCTCGGCCAGTGCCTGCGTCGGGACGACGTAGGACGACAGCGTCAGGTCATCCGTGCCGCCCACCACCTCAGGGAACTGGTGGCCGACCACGGTGACGTCGAAGATCTCCTGCACGTCGCCCTCGAACTTCACATAGCCGACGGTCGTGCCTGTCGTGATGTCGACGACCCAGACGCCGCAGGCGCGGTCGTCGCGCTCGACGATCGGCAGGCCCTCGAACACCGTCTCCCGGACCTGCGATAGGCCCACGAAGGCGTACTGGCCGGCGAAGGCCAGGCCGCGGGTGAAGCCGGGCAGCGTCGCCACGGTCGTGACCTGGCCGGTATCGAGATCGACCGTGCCGAGCGTGCCGTTGCCGGACTGGAGGATCCAAAGCTGGCCCCGGTACCAGCGAGGCGAGTGCGGCATGCACAGCCCACCGGCTATGACCTCGCCGCTGGGCACCTCCATCAGAATGCCGCCGTCCAGCTTGTTCGCCCGCCAGCCGCGGTCCTCATCGGTCATCCCGAGCGCGGTGGCGTACCTGATCTCGCCGTCGCGCAGGGCGAATCCGTTGAGGTGGCAGCGATCCTCGGGGGCGAGGGCCGAGATGAACGGCGGGCGCCACTGAGGCACGAAGCTGTGGTCGGCGTCGATGGTGGCCAGGCAGGAGAACAGCGTGCTGATGAACCACAGCTCGCCCTTGACGTAGGCCATCTCATGGACGCGGATATCCCCGGTCCAGTGCGCCGAGCGCGGTAGATAGGCAGCGTCGTACTTGCCCACCGGCTCCATCTTCGCGGCGACCGCCGGCTGATTGCGCATGTCGTAGATCTGGCGCTTGGTGCCGAGGGCGAACCCGCCGGGCGTGAGCGCGATGCCCATCGGGGCCTCGAAGCCGACGAAGTGGGTGTTGAGCCCGTCGTCGTCGGCGCGCAGGATCACCAGGCGGCCGCTCTGGTACGTGGTGACCAGCAGCGCGCCCTTCATCGCCCGAAGGAGCCTGGGCACCGACGCGGTGTGGACGCTTCGGAAGTCCTTGACCGCCGACGCAGGCCGCGGCTCGTCGATCGAGTCATTGCCTGCAGCCTCGTCGGCCATTCTCGACACTCCTCACGCGCTGTGATCAGATCGGGCAATGACGCGGAACCTACTCGCCCGAGACCAGATCGATCAGTGGCTGGCTGAGCATCCGGATTGGTCCGGCCAGGGCGACACCCTCATGCGCGAGGTGAAGTGCCCTGGCTTCCCGGCGGCGATCGCGCTCGTTGTCGCCGTGGCCGACGCCGCGCAGGAGGCCGATCACCATCCCGACATCGACATCCGCTACGACACCGTCCGATTCGCGCTGTCGACCCATAGCGCCGGGGGGCTGACCGCGCTCGACCTTCGGTTGGCCGAGCGGGTCAGCGCCCTCGTCGAAGCGACTGCCTAGACCAGCTAGTTCGTTCGGCGGCGTCGGGCGAATGCGGTCATCGCCGCGCCCATCGCCACCAGCGCCGCACCCAGCGGCAGCGCCTGGTTGACCTCGGCGCCGGTCTTGGCCAGACCCAGCACCGTCAGCAGCGCCGAGTTCGTGGTGACCGAGCCGGCCCCGTTCGAGAAGACCGCCCGGAAGTGCAGGCCGTTCTGCTCGAGCAGCGCCGTGAACGTCAGCGTCGGATCCGTCGCCCCCGCCACATCGGCCCAGGACAAGCCGCCATCGGTCGACACCTGCCACTGCACCGTGATCAGCGGGTCCCCGGACGCCGCCGCCGTGAACGACACCGACTCCCCGTCGTTGCGGATCGCATCGACCGGGCCGGTCGCGACCAGCACCAGCTGAACCTCGACCGCGCCCATATCCGTGCCCACGCCCGACACCCGCGGCAGCCCCCGCTGATCCAGCACCGGCGCCACCCCAACCGCCGCATTACCGGCATTGATAGCCGGCGAACCAGTAAGTGGCAGCAACGTCAGCGTCGACCCGCCGTTATTCGCCAGCGGGCCTAGCTTCGGGTCGACGCCCACCAGATTTCCGGGACCCACGAGCGTGGTCTGGCCCGGTCGGCGGATCAGCGAGTTCGAGACCGCGGGGTCCTCCGCATAGATGTCGACGTCGACACCAGTGTTCCAGAGGATCGAGTTCGTGAGCGTGGTGCTGCTGAAGGAATCAAGCAGGCTGATCGCCGCTGCCGGCGACACATTGCCGGCGATCGTCGCGTGGTCGACGGTGAATATGGTGTCGGTCAGCACGATTGCGCCGTCCGTCGTGTCCTCGTTACCGGAGATCGTGGTGTTGACGATGGTCACGGAGTAGGTCGAGATCGTCGGGGCGGCTATGGCCTGAGGCTTCGCCGCTGAGCGCCGCTGCTCCTGTGCGAGCCCCTCGCCCCCGCCGCCGCCGCCGAACGTCGGGTCGGACGCCGTGCTGATGACGCTCCCGGACTTGGCCTTGTTTCCCGACACGGTGCTTCCGGTGACCGCGAGACCAGTGGGGGCGTCATCCTCGTCGTCGGCGTCGGTCAGGGAGAAGGCGCCGCCGGCCGCGGCTGTATTGCCCGACACCGTGGAATTCATGACGGTCACGAACCCGCCTTGCCACGCGCTGATCGCTCCGCCTGACCCGGCGGCGTTGCCGGCGAACAGCGAACCGGTGACGGTCGCCGTGCCGTTGTACACCGACAGACCGCCGCCTTGGTCGGCCGTCGTGTTATCCGTGAACTGCGAAGCGGTGATCACGAGAGCCTCCCGCGCGCCCTTGGTCACCTCGCTGCTGCCGTCGAAGTACATGCCTCCGCCGGTGTCGTTCGTGCTGGAGAACCCGGCCACGTTGCCCGACACCACCGACCCGGTGATGGTCGTGGGCCCGCTGGGGTCGGTGATGTACAGCCCGCCGCCGTCCTGGTCGGACTCGTTCTCGAGCACGGTGGACTTCGTCAGCGAGACGACGCTTTCCTGGGTGTATATCCCGCCGCCGAAGTTGCCGGCGTGATTGTGCGTCAGCACCGCGTTATCCAGCGAGAGGTTCGCGCCGTCGGCCGCCAGCCCGCCGCCGTCGCGATCGGCAGTGTTGCGCTCTATGGTCGTGTCGGCGATCGTCACCGTCCCGCCGTCGGAGAAGTCGACATCGATGTAGACGCCGCCGCCGCTGTCGTCGGCCGCGCTGTCGGAGACGACGGCGTCCAGCAGCGAGAAGGCCAGGCTGTCGGTGACGTAGATGGCGCCGCCGTTGCCGTCGTCCTGCTTGGTGTCCGCCGCGCGGCCGTGCGTCGCGGTGAGTCCCTCGATGATGACCGTGGCCGGCGTCGCGCCGCTGTTGCCGATGAAGAAGACCCGCGACTCGTCGTTGCCGGACACCGCCAGCTTGTCCGAGCCAGGCCCGGTGATGGTCAGCGAGCCGTCGATCACGAGCTCGCCGGTGGTCAGCGTGATCGTGCCGGTGACCGTCGAGTCGAAGGTGATCACATCGGCGCCGGGTGCGATGTTGGCCAGCTCGATCGCCGCGCGCAGGCTGCCCGCGCCGGAGTCGGCCAGCGTGGTAACCGTGAACGTCGATGCCGACGCAGGGGCCGCGGCAAACACTGCACCGGTCGTCGCCAGCCCCATTGCGCCCAGCCCCGCGGCCAGGCGCTTGCCGCGCGTGGCGCTGGGCGATCGACGAGCGGCTTTGTCAGCAGCTCGGCGAGCGGCGCGATTCATCCCGGTGGAACCCATGTGCGATCTCCAGCAATTCAGTCGCCCAAGCGGCGAGGGCCCCGTGTCGGCCGGAGATTAGCGCACACGATCTCGCTAACACACTTTTCACGCTCGCCGCCTTGCGCGACGCCGCAGCTAAAGCGTGTTGGCGCGGTCCAGGTCCTCGGTGAAGTCGACCTCGACGACGCCGAACCCGGCGACGTCCACCGCCTTCACTGCCACCGAGCCATCGGCGATCACGCGCTCGAGGCCCTTCTCGAAGTAGTCCTGGTCCCCGACAGCGGCCAGTGCCTCGCCCAGCACCGCTCGGTCCGGCCCGGCGATGAAGTTGATGCCCACCGCCTCGCCCAAGCCGTTGACGACCTGCTTGGACAGTTGATCGATGTTCCCGTTGGCGTCGAGGGTGTATTTGACCTCCTCCTCGCCGACGACCGCGGTGTTGACCGCCACGAAGCTGCCGTGGGCGAAGCGCGGCTTGATGTGCGCCAGCAGCCCGGGTGAGAAGACGACATCGCCGTTGAGCCAGAGGATGCCTCCGTCCGGCGCAGCGCCCAGCGCGGCCAGCAGGCTCTTGGCGGTGTTCGTCTCGCGGTAGCGGTCATTGTCGACGAAGTCGGCCTGACCGGCCAGTTGCGCGATGACCTGGTCCTTGCCGAAGCCCACAACAACCAGGACGGTCGTCACCGACGGCAGCTCGGCCCGGATGTGATCCAGCTGCTGCTGGATGATCGTGCGCCCATCGCGCAGCGGCGTCAGCGGCTTCGGGGCGGCGAGGCCGAGGCGGCTACCCAGCCCGGCGGCGAGGATGACGGCGGTGGCCGGCTCGGCGACGGTCATGACTGCCACAGCCGCTGCAGGACGCGATCGCCGGCGTGGCCGTCCTCGAGATGGCAGAACTGCGCCTGGAACGCCGCGTATCTCTGCGCGTAGGGGCTGGGGTCGGCAACCAGCGACTGCAGCGCGACCGCCAAGTCCGGGGCATCGTCGACGATCGGGCCGGGCATCGTGGCGCGATAGTCGAAGTAGAACCCGCGCAGGGTGTCCTCGTAATGACGGAGGTCGTGGGCGAAGAACGCCATGGGCTTTCCGGTAATGGCGAAATCGAACATCACCGATGAGTAGTCGGTCACCAGCACATCGGCCGCCAGGTACAAGGCGGCCACGTCCGGGTGGCCCGACACATCGATCACGAACGACTCGTCGTCCGGAACAGGCAGCGCCTGGTCGTAGTAGTGCAGGCGGGCCATCACGCGCCAATTGTCCGGCAGCCCCTCACGCAGACCGCCGATGAACCGATCCGGCCGGGCCAGGGGGCTGGGCGCATCGTCCCGCCAGGTCGGCGCGTACAGCACGAGCGTGGTGGAGTCCTCAACGCCGAGCTCGGCCCGAACGGCTGCGCGGATGCGGCCGGCGTCAGGCGAGCTCAGCACGTCATTGCGCGGGTAGCCGCTCTCCAGCATCACTCCGCCGTAACCGAAGGCGCTGCGCAGGCGCGGCGTCGTCGCCGAATTCGGGGACAGCAGGAGGTCCCATCGGGCGATGTCGCGATCGGCGCCGTTCAGGCCCTTACCGCCGTGCTGAACGGCGTCGCGGTGAATCCGCTTCAGAGGCGTGCCGTGCCACGTCTGCACGTACAGCGCCTCGGGTCGCTTGTCGTAGGGCCCGATGTGGCTGCTTGCGATGATGATGTCGGCCTCATCGAGAGCCTGGACGTACGCGGGGCCGTCATTAGGAACGGTCGCCACGCCGACCGGGAACTCGGCCTCGCACCCGGGCTTGGCGACCCAGATGTGGCTGTCCCCTGCTCGCCCCGCCACCCACTGCTCGTACAGCGCGCGGGGGTTGTCGGAGTATCGGCCTTGGAGGCTCTGGTGGAGGACCCTCACAGACGGGCGGTCATGCGGTCTTGTCGCGGCGCTCGCGCTTCGGGGCCTCACGCGGGACGAGGGTGGGGTAAACGTGGTCCAGCACGGTCTCGCGGCTGATGAGCACTCGGGCGACATCCTCGCGGGAGGGCACCTCGTACATAACCGACATGAGGACCTCCTCCATAATCGCGCGCAGGCCGCGGGCGCCGGTGCCGCGAAGGACCGCCTGGTCGGCGATGGCCTCGAGCGCGTCCTCGGTGAACTCGAGCTCGACATTGTCCAGCTCGAACAGCTTGCTGTACTGCTTGACCAGCGCATTCTTGGGCTCGGTGAGGATCTCCACCAATGCGTGCTGATCCAGGTTCCGGACCGAGGTGATGACCGGGAGCCGGCCGATGAACTCGGGGATCAGCCCGAACTTGATGAGGTCCTCGGGCATGACCTCGCCGAAGACATCCCGGTTCTCCCGCTCGAACTTGGTGTGCAGGGCCGCGCCGAAGCCCAGGCCCTTCTTGCCGGTGCGGGCCTCGATGACCTGGTCCAGCCCGGCGAACGCGCCACCGACAATGAACAGCACGTTGGTGGTGTCGATCTGGATGAACTCCTGGTGCGGATGCTTGCGCCCGCCCTGCGGCGGCACCGAGGCGGTGGTGCCCTCGAGGATCTTCAGCAGCGCCTGCTGCACGCCCTCGCCGGACACGTCGCGGGTGATCGACGGGTTCTCGGACTTCCGGGCGATCTTGTCGACCTCGTCGATGTAGATGATCCCGGTTTCGGCCCGCTTGACGTCGTAGTCCGCCGCCTGGATGAGCTTGAGCAGGATGTTCTCGACGTCCTCCCCGACATAGCCGGCCTCGGTCAAGGCGGTGGCATCGGCGATGGCGAAGGGGACATTGAGCATGCGCGCCAGGGTCTGCGCCAGCAGCGTCTTGCCTGAGCCGGTGGGGCCCAGCAGCAGGATGTTGGACTTGGCGATTTCGATCGGCGCCTCGCCGCCGCGGCGGCTGGCGCCCTCGGCGACGGTCCCGGCCTGGACGCGCTTGTAGTGGTTGTAGACCGCAACGGCGAGGGCCTTCTTGGCGTGGTCCTGGCCGACGACGTAGGAGTTCAGGAAGGTGAAGATCTCGACCGGCTTTGGGAGCTCGTCGAAGCTGAACTCCGTGGTCTCGGCGAGCTCCTCCTCGATGATCTCGTTGCAGAGGTCGATGCACTCGTCGCAGATGTAGACGCCTGGCCCGGCGATCAGCTTCTTGACCTGCTTCTGGCTCTTTCCGCAGAAGGAGCACTTAAGCAGATCACCGCCGTCGCCTACTCGCGCCACGCGTCCTCCTCGGTTCAGCGGGCTCGATCGGCCAATGCGATCAAGCGGTTGTCACTCTCAGGCGACGGTACCGGCAGACCCGCCGGAAGTCCTCTGTTACGGGACTCCCGGCGCGCCGCCGGGCAACTGCGCCGCAGGCTCTAGGAGACGAGCTTGCGGGTGGTGATGACCTCGTCGATGATCCCGTACTCCTTGGCCTGGTCGGCCGTCAGGATGCGGTCGCGCTCGATGTCGCGCTTGACCGTCTCGGGGCTCTGCCCGGTGGTCTCGGACAGGATCTGCTCCAGGAGCGCGCGCATGCGCAGGATCTCATTGGCCTGGATCTCCAGGTCGCTGACCTGGCCCGAGCCCTCGCCCGAGGGCTGGTGGATCAGGATCCGGGCGTTCTGCAGGGCGAAGCGCTTGCCCTTGGTGCCGGCCGCGAGCAGCACGGCGGCGGCCGAGGCGGCCTGGCCCATGCAGACAGTCTGGATCTCAGGGCGGACATAGCGCATCGTGTCGTAGATCGCCGTCAGCGCGGTGAACGAGCCACCGGGTGAGTTGATGTAGATGAGGATGTCGCGGTCCGGGTCGCTGGACTCGAGGACCAGCAGCTGGGCCATGACGTCGTTGGCGACGACGTCGTCGATCGGCGCTCCGAGGAAGATGATGCGCTCCTCGAACAGCTTGTTGTAGGGGTTGGATTCCTTGACCCCGTAGTTGGTCCGCTCGACGAAGCTGGGCAGCACGTAACGGGAGGAGGCGCCGTCGCGGGCGATGTTCCCCGGTATGTAGAGATCGCTCATGGTCATTCCCTCTCGGCCGGTTATTCCGGTGCCGGGGCGGAGCCGGCCGCCAGCTGGGTGGTGCGGCTGACGACGTGGTCGACGAATCCGTACTCGAGCGCCTGCTGCGCAGTGAACCACCGGTCGCGGTCCGAGTCGCGCTCGATCTGCTCCTCGGTCTGGCCGGTGAACTCGGCGATGAGCTGCGCCATCTCGATCTTGGTCAGCTTGTACTGCTCGGCCTGGATCGCGATGTCGGTCGCCGTGCCGCCGATGCCCGCGGACGGCTGGTGCATCAGGATCCGGGCGTGCGGCAGCGCGTATCGCTTGCCCTTGGCGCCGGCGGAGAGCAGGAACTGGCCCATCGAGGCCGCCAGGCCCATCGCGAAGGTCGCGACGTCGCAGTCGACGAACTGCATGGTGTCGTAGATCGCCATGCCGGCCGTGACCGAGCCGCCCGGGGAGTTGATGTAGAGGTTGATGTCGCGCGAGCTGTCCTCGGCGGACAGCAGCAGCAGCTGGGCGCAGATCTGGTTGGCGATCGCGTCGTCCACGGGCTGGCCCAGGAAGATGATCCGCTCGCGCAGGAGACGGTCGTAGACGGAGTCGGTCAGGTTCATGCCGGCGCCAGCACGCGCCTCGAGAATCCGCAGTGGCTGCGGCGCATCGATCGGACTCACGTCGATCCCTTCGGTTCGGGTCCCGCGGACGTGCGGGGCGCAGTGCCAAACGTAACGGGCTGCGGGCGGCGCAACTCCCCCGACCGGCCCGAGTTCGCTCCTAGCGTGAGCGGCGCGCGCTATCAGCGAAATGCGCGCGCCGCGCGAGCGGATCAGCCGTGGTTGTGGCCGGTGTGGTCCTCGTGGTCGTGGCCGCTGTGGTCATGGCCCTCGTGGTCGCCATGGTCGTGGCCGCTGTGGTCCTCGAAGGCCTCGCCGCCGGCGTCGTTGCCGAAGCCGCCCATCTCGGCGAACTCGGCCGGGCTGACGGCCAGGACCGACAGGTCGACGTTGTTGCCCGAGGCATCGGTGACCTTGATGGCGTCCAGCACGGTGGCCAGCGCCTTGTTCCGGCGCACATCAGCCATGAGGGCGGGGAGATTGCCGGCCTGGACGAGCTGGTTGGCGAACTCCTGCGGGGCCATCCCGTAGCGCTGCGCCTGGCGGAACAGGTACTCGGTGAGCTCGGCCTCGGTGACAGTGAGCGCCTCCTGCTCGGCGATCTCGTCCAGCACCAGCTGGGACTTGACCGACTGCTGCGCGGTCTCCAGCACCTGTGCGTCGAACTCCTCGCGGCTGCTGCCGGAGGCCTCGAGCTCGGCGGCGAGGCGGTCCTCGTCGTGGTCGAGGGCGTGCACGGCGTCGTGGGTGCGCCAGTCGATCTCGGCCTGGATGAGCGAGGCCGGCAGCGGGATCTCGACCGCGGCCAGCAGCGCCTCGAGCGCCTTGTCGCGCGCCTGGGCGCCCTGGGTCAGGAGGTTCGCGCGGCCGAGCTTCTCGCGCAGGTCGTCGCGAAGCTCCGTCACCGTGTCGAATTCGCTCGCCAGCTGGGCGAAGTCGTCGTCGGGGGCCGGGAGGTCCTTCTCCTTGACGGAGTTCACCGTGACCGTGACCTCGGACTCGCTGCCGGCGAACGGGCCGGCCTGCAGCGTGGTGGAGAAGGTGACCGAATCGGCGGCGCTCTTGCCGATGATCGCGTCGTCGAGGCCCTCGACGAGGTCGCCGGTGCCGACTTCGTAGGACAGGCCGTTGGCGGAGCCGCCCTCGACCTCCTCGCCGTTGACCGAGGCCACGAGGTCGATGGAGACGTAGTCGCCGCTCTGGATCTCCCGCTGGACGCCGCGCAGGGAGGCGAAGCGCTCGCGCAGGGACTCGAACTGCTCGTCGACCTGCGCGTCGGTGACCTCCGCGTCGTCGACGGTGATCTCGAGAGCCTCGAACGCCGGGACCTCGAAGTCCGGGCGGACGTCGACCTCGGCGGTGAACGCGATGGACTCGCGGTCCTCGAGGCTGGTGAGCTCGATCTCCGGCTGGCCGATCGCCTTGACCCCGGTCTCGCGGACGGCCTCGGCGTACGCCTTCGGCAGCGCGTCGTTGACGGCCTGCTCCAGCACCGCGGCGCGGCCGATGCGCTGGTCGATGACGCGGGCGGGGATCTTGCCGGGGCGGAAGCCGGGGATCTTCACCTGCTGGCCGATGCTCTTGTACGCGGCGTCCAGGCTGGACTGGATCTCCTCGAAGGGGAGCTCAACAGCGATCCGGACGCGGGTCGGGCCCAGGTTCTCGACGGTGCTCTTCACGTGCGCGTGTCTCCTCGCGGGACGGTGTCCCGGAGCGAGGCGTCCGGGATGATCACAAAGTGGGGCGGCGACGGCTACAGCAGCCGACCGTCAACCCTAACAGCGGCGGCCTCGGTCGGAGATTCAGCGGCCTAGGCGTCTTGCGCCTATCCCAGCCGTCTTACGCGTCCTGAGCGTCTTGGGCGTCCTCGGCTGCCTCGACGGCGTCAAGCGGGGTGGCCCGGCCGGTGAGCACCGAGACGATCGCGCTGGAGTAGACCTCGACGGTCTCCAGGTTCACCTCGAGCAGCGGCGCCAGCATCGCGCCCAGCTGCTCGTCGTCGACCTCGGCGCCGCCCAGATCGAGGTCGGAGCGGAACCGCACATCGCCCTCGTCGACGTCGACCTCGAAGGCCCCGCCTAGCAGCCCGCGGTTGGCCCGGGTGATGAGCTCGGTGACGGCCGGGCGCAGGCGATGCTGAATGCCCTCGACGATGAGGCAGTAGATGGCGACGCGCTGGCCGTCGTCGGGGACGAACAGCACGATCGGCATCTCGATGGCCGTGGGCCAGGACTCGCGGGCCGCGTGATCGTCGGGGACCTCGAGCAGCGCCTGGCCGGCGTGGCCGTCCTCGTCATCCTCGGTGGTCGCGATCCATTGCCGGCTCCGGGCCCAGGCGAGGGTGCGCGAGAAGAGGCCGCCCTCCGCAGGACCGGCGGTGTCGGGGTTCTCGGCGGTTTCGGGGTGCGTGACATCGTCGAACATGTCGGGGTGGCGGGATTCGAACCCACGGCCCCTCGCTCCCAAAGCGAGAGCGCTACCAAGCAGCGCCACACCCCGGCGGCGAACGGGCCGAGTCTACGGCTCAGGAGCCCGAGGCGAGACTGGCGACCAGGCTGATCGCGGTCGCGAGGATGACCGCCCCGAAGAGGTAGGACAGCAGCGCGTGCCGCAGCGCGGTGGACCGGATCTCGGTCGTCTGCAGATCGGTGTCCGACACCTGATACGTCATACCGAGGCTGAAGGCCAGATACGCGAAGTCGATGTACCGCGGCGGCTGCGTCTGGTTGAAGTCGACGCCGCCGGGTGTGTCGCCGTAGTACAGCCGGGCGTATCGCAGCATGAACAGCGTGTGGATGGCCAGCCACGACAGCACCACGCTGCCGGCGGCCAGTCCGACCAGCGCGTTGCGCTCGGCGCCGCTGGTCGAGCCGGCCTGGACCAGCACCATCGCCACTGCGACGAGGCTGAACACCGACGCGAGCAGGACGATGAGATCCGTGGCCCCTCGGCTGGGATCCTCGGCGGTCGCATGCGATCGGGTTCCATCCGGGTCCATCCGCCCGACGGCGAGCCACAGCGACACGACGAATACGACGGCGGCGACATCCCAGCCGATGACCGGCGCGTACTGCCACTCCCCCAGCACGGCGGACGCGACGGCCGCCGAGACGCCGAGCACCACCATGGCCGCGAGGCGCCCGCGGGAGCGCAACGACGTCGGTCGGCGAACAGCACCTGGGGCCATGGCGACAGTGAACACCGCGCCCTGCGCCCCGATCGAAACCGCCGCGCGAACGCGGTAGCCTTATCGGCGTTCTCGTCCTGCAGGCACCATCCGCGGACGGCTCGCGGGCGTAGCTCAATGGTAGAGTCTCAGTCTTCCAAACTGATTGTGCGGGTTCGATTCCCGTCGCCCGCTCAGTTCGGTCCCCTTTTCAGGGTGATGCCTTCCGCGCACATTGCATAGCGGTTAGCCCGGTATATGTGGTCATTGAGCAGCCTATCGAATAGGCTCCGGCGACGGTGGGCCGCCCGAGTTAGCCTGCGTCCGCTATGGGGTGACTCTCAATTGCAGCTGCTACGTTCCGGCCCGGCTCATATGGGCGGGTGCTGGAAAAAACTGATGATAGGCGGACGGCTATGTGGCCCGAGTTGCGCAGTGCAAGATTCTCGCGGGCCGCAAGGGCGGTAATCGCCAGCCTCACCGCCCTTCTCCTCGCCACCCTATGGATCGTCACCGGTTCGGGAGCCGCGTCGGCAGCTCCGGGCGACGCGCAGATCGTGGTTTTGGCGCCGGTCGCGGTCGACGACGAGTACAGCGTCGTGCACGACACCGTGCTGGTCGTGCCGGCGAGCGGCATGCTGTCGAATGACAAGAACCTGCCGAGCCCCGCGCTCTACCGGGTAATCTTCGACGCCAACCACAACCTGGCCAACAGCTTCAATTTCAACGGCTCCTTCTCCTATACGCCGGATCCGGGCTATGTAGGCGATGACAGCTACACCTACTGCATCAGCGATGCGCAGTTCGGAGGCTCCTGCCTCTCGAACACTGCGACGATCCTGATCCATGTGACCGGTCCGCCACCTGCGCCAATCGCGCTCGACGACATCTACTACGTCCATCCCGGCGACACGGTTCACGCGAACGGCATCCTCCTGGACGACACCAACGTGCCGCCCGGCGCCAGCTACAAGCTGCTGAGCACCGGGACCCACGCGCTCAGCAGCACGTTCAATCCGGATGGCTCGTTCACCTACACCGCGGGCGCGGACTACATGGGCGACGATACCTACACCTACTGCGTCACCGCGGTCTACGGCAATGGCGAGTGCCTGTCCAACACCGCCACGATCCTGATCCATATACAAGCCCCGGCCCCGGTCCCGCTCGTCAGCGACGACAATTACTCGACGCCGGCCGGGATCACGCTGACCGTAGCCGCGCCCGGGTTCCTCACCAATGACACGAATGTGCCGGAGCCGGCCTGGATCACCTTCCTGACTTCCTTCGCGCACAGCGCGGACTTCGATCTCAACGACGACGGCTCGATCACCTACGTTCCGGCGGCTGGCTTCTCCGGCACGGACACCGCCACCTACTGCATCACCGGTGACGAGGACGACTGCTGGTCCAACACCGCGACGATCACGATCACGGTGGTGGCGCCCGCGATCGTGACCGTCGCGACGCCCTCGCCGACGACACCGGCGCCGACTACTCCGGCAGCGTCCCACGTCCTCGCGGCGACAGGATCCGCCGACGTGTCGACCGCGGCAATCGGCGTCCTGCTCGCTATCGCCGGCTGCCTGATGCTGGCCATCACGCGGCTGGGCCGCCGCATCTGAATCAGGCCGCCGCGCCGCTGATCATCGGAGCCAGCTACCTCGGCAAGGGGCTGTAGAACACCAGGCCGTTGCCCTTGTTGTCATAGACGACCGCGCGCCGCTCATGGGCGTCGTTGTAGGGCGCCCGGACGATCGCGCCGCCGCTCTCCTCGATGGCCTTGGCCGCCGCGTCGACGTCCGCCGTCTTGATCCCGACGGCGACCTTGCCCGGCAGCGGGTGGTCGACCGCAGTCGCCAAGGCGAGTGTGAGCGAACCGCCGTCCAGCGCCGCGTAGTGGGCGCCGTCGCGGAACTTCAGCGTGAAGCCCAGCGTCTCTGTGTAGAACCGAATGGACTCGTCCAGATCGTCGGTCGAAAGCACGATCTGACGGACGTCGAAATCGCTCACGGATCCTCCTCGGGCGGGCGCCATCGGGCCTGCGGGTTCGGATGGCCTCGACGGTCGCAACGCGTTGAATCCTATGCCCATCGGAATAGCAGGCATTAGCTTCGGCGACCCCGCCCGCGCGCAGCGGTCGCCCCGAGCGGATGCTGGCCAGGTGACGTACTTCCGCCGCATCGGCCCGTTGTTCGAGCCGACCGAGCATGTCACCGGCGCCTGGAGCACCGACGAGCAGCACGTCGCGCCGGCCCTCGGGCTGTTGGCCCATCTGGTCGAGGCGGACGGCCATCGGCGGCGCGCTGATCCATTGCCCATAGCCCGCTTGTCCTACGACATCCTCGGCACGTTGCCGATGGGCCCGATCGCCGTTGAGGTCAACGTGCTGAGGCCCGGGCGGACCATCGAATTGGTCGAGGCCACGTTGACGCACGCAGGCCGGCCGGCTGTGCGACTGCGCACGTGGCTGATGCGCGGGTCCGACACGGGCGCATTGGCCGCGACGGCGCTGCGGCCGATCCCGGGCCCCGACGCCATGCCGGAATGGGATCCCACTGAGACGTGGCCCGGTGGCTTCATCGGCTCGGTCGACGTTCGGCGGCTCACGGCGGGGCCCGGCTCGTCGGCCTACTGGGTGCGGACCGAGGTGCCGCTGCTCGACGAGCCCGTCAGCCCGCTCGCCCGCGCCGCCGGTCTGCTCGATATCGCCAACGGCATGGCCGTGCGCGCCGATCCGCGCGACGTGGCCTTCCCCAATGTCGACCTCACCGCGCACCTGTTCCGCCCGCCGACGCCGGGATGGCTGGGTTTCGACACGACGGTGTCCTTCGGCCCGCACGGGCATGGCGTCACGAGCAGCACCCTGCACGACATCGACGGTCCGATCGGGACATTGGCCCAGATGCTGACTGTCCGGCCGCGCTGACTGCACTCAGCCCCGCAGTACCCACAAGCGGCATTGACCACGGCACCAGCCCGAGACAAGGAATCCACATGCGGATCGCGATTCTGGGCGCCACGGGCGCCACCGGGCGGGAGTTCGCGGCACTCGCGCAGTCCCGCGGCCATCATGTCGCGGTTCTGGTCCGCCGGAGCGGCGTCTTCGAGGCAGGCCCCGGCCTCGACATCCTCGTCGGAGACGCCACCCGCGCCGACGACATCGCCCGCGCCGCAGCCGGCCAGGATGCGGTGTTCTGCACCCTCGGGCTCACGGCGGCCGGATCGGCAGCCGACGCCGTCGACGTATGCACGGCGGCCGTCTCGCACCTCATCCCCCTCATGCGCGCGGGCGGCCCACGTCGATTGGTCGCTATGAGCACCCACGGTGTCGGCCTCGAGCCGGGCGATTCGCCGTACGCGGCACGCATCTGGGCGCTGTACGGCGAGCGACTCAAGGACAAGGTGTCGATGGAGGCGGCGTTGCGGGGGTCCGATGTCGATTGGCTGGCGATCCGCGCGCCGCGCATCAGCGACGACGAGCCGACCGGGCGCTACCGCGTCGACCCGCTTCTGGACATCGAGGTCGGCGGCGCGATTCCCCGCGCCGACCTCGTCGCCTTCGCGTTGAGCGAGATCGAGAGCCCGCGGCTCACCTCCATCGCCGTGAGCATCGCCACCTAGGTACGCGCGCGCGTCGGCGCAACGTGCGCGCGGCCCTTGCCCTACCAGTCGATGGCCAACTGCTCGGCGTGACCGTCAGCGCTGATCGCGTAGCACCTCTCCACCGTCGGGCACGAAACGAAGACGGCCGAATCCTCAGCCGGGCCGGGAATGAACGTGGTCCAACCCGTCCCATTGAACGCGTACAGGAAGCCGACCTGATCGCCGGCCAAACAACGGTTGACAGCCGGGCACGACATGCTCACCAGCGGCACAGTGCCCGCATTCATGGTGATGTCGCGCCACTGAGTCCACGTTGCGCCATCGAAGGTCACCGCACCTCGATTCCCGCCGAACGCGCAGAATGTCACGGACGCACATGCGGCCGAGTAGACGGCCGTGTTCGGCGTAAGTCCGGCGCTGGACGACCACGCCGACCCTTCCAGCACCACCGCCGAGAACCCGTTTCCGGCGATGCAGAAGCTCGGCGACGCGCAAACGAACACCTCGGGGCGAATGTCGATCTCCGCGATTTGCGCCCACTGTGATCCGTCGAACCGCCACACGAAGCGGTCCTCCACAGCCGCGCATTGAGTCGCCGACTGGCAATTCAGCATGGCCCGCCGCACCCCCGGGGAGTGGGCGACGACTGTCCACGTCGAGCCGTCGAAACTGTAGGTCGAGCTTTCGAGCCCGGGCCCTGGACCGACCTGCGAAGCGGTGCACCTGGCGGCGGCGTAGCAGGAAAGCGAGTCGACATACCGCGATTCCGGATTGTCGACCGGCAACTGCCAACCGCCGGCAGTCATGACGTACGTCTGCGCGCCTTGCGCGAGGGCCGCGCAGAAGCCGACGACCGGGCAGGTAAGGGACCGGATGGGTCCCTCGAGTGCGACGGGCCCGGACTGCACTGATACCACCAGAGGCGCCGCCCGGACGTAGCCGAAGACGTCGGCGATCAAATGCACGGTGCCGCCGGATCCGTTATGCAGCAACACAGTGCCGTCGGCGCCTACCGGAACGATGACGAGGTTCGGCACGATGCGACCGGGCGCGAAATTGAGGTTGGACGCGAGGGGCCGGGCGGTGCCTCCGGCCCAAGCCGTGACGTAGCCGTCGCTGCTCGGATCTGTGGCCGTCAGGTTCAGAACCACCGAGGATGCACGGCCGACGATCCCACCGAGCCCGGCGATTGGCAGAGCCAGATCTCCGCCTGGGCCAAGTGGTGCGCCTGTTCGCGTATCGAGCACGCGCGCCGGCGGCAAGGCAACAAGGGTTCCTGCTTCGTCCGGAAGCTTGGCTAGGTAATAGCCAATGATGTCGATCACGACATCTATTGCTCCCGATGAACCATTGACGACCTCGATCCGCCCATCCGACCCGAGTGCGACAACGACGAAATTCGGCACTGATTGCCCGGGAACGAAGTTCAGGTTCGACGAACTCGGCGTCTGACCGGATGGGCGGACCGTGAGGTAGCCGGCCGCTGTTCCCCCGGTGGCAGTGACATTCATGGCCACAGCGCCGACGCCGTTCGCCGGTACTTCCGAAGTGCCACTTATCTGAAGCGCACGGACCACCCGCGGCGCGAGCGTGACGCCCCCCATCGCAGCTTCTTGAAAGCGGGTGTCATACAGGCGGCTTGGGCTGACTGGCACGAAGGTCCCCGGCGATTGCGCCGGGCCGGCGAGGTAATAGCCGGACACGTCGACGACGAGGTCCACCCGCCCTGGCGAGCCGTTCTGGAGGGCGACGCCGCCGTCGCTGCCGACCCGCACTATGGCCAGGTTCGCAACGGTCTGCGCGGCCTCGAAATTCAGACTCGAAAGGGTCGATGGGTAGGCGCCGGACGGGCGGGCGGCAATCCACCCCGACTCCGTTCCGCCGGTCGCGGTCAGGTTGAGGACGACGGCCGAAACACCCGCGTCAGGGACTCCCGCGACGCCGAGCGCCTGCACTCGCAAGGTGGATCCCGCATTGAGCGTCGACCCACCCTGGCCGATGCGCGTGTCGATGACCCGCTGGGGCGCCAGCGGGACCATCGCGCCCGGTACGGCACGTGCGCCCGCGGCGGGGCCCGCAAGGGGATCGGCGCCGGCCCCGGCAACCCCGGCCGTCGCGCTCGCGACCATGCCGACGATAGCGAGGAGGCCGAAGACAGCGAGGCGCATGAGCAGAATCCCCCGGAATTGTGGAGTTCGACTGAGGTGGCGCTTCGATCTTAACGCGGACTAGACAACGGGGCGCTAGAGGAACCGGCGTTGTTTCCGGCCCACGCGGTCGGCGGACAGCGTCCCTGGGAGGGGATTTCGCGCCCGCGTCAGTCCGCGCGCAGCGACCACGGCAGCGCCTCGGCGAAGGCCGGCCGCCAGACCTCGTACGTGTGACTGCCCGGACGGGTGGTCATCAGCACGGTGAATCCATGGCCCTCCAGCGCAGGCTTGATGGTCGTCATCTCCCGCAGCACCTCGTGATCCGAGGTGCCGCAATCCAGCCAGATTCGCATGCTCGGCGCGTCTGGCATCACCGGGACGTACAACGCCGGCGAATTCTGCATAGCCTGCTGAGCCACGGCATCGGGGTCCTCGCCGAACAGCTTCCGCAGCCCACCGGTGTGCGTCGGCTCGGTGAAGCCGCTCATGTCGATGATCGAGGAGGTGAGATCCCGGTGCCGCAGCCCTAGGTTCAGCGCGCAGTAGCCCCCGGCCGACATGCCGGCGAACACCCGGCCGTCCCGGGTGGCAACGGTGCGGAAGGCCTGATCGATCCGCGGTATGACGAAGTCCACGAGATGGCTCTCCACCTTCTCGCGCATCCCGTCCACGCACTCCGGGTCATCGGTCCAGTCGCGGCTCATCTGAGGCGCGACGATGATGGCCGGCTCGCCGCCACGCGCCGACGCCAGCGCGGCGCTTGCCGCCCGGCCGCCGTGGAACCAGTCCGACGGCTTGCCCGGCGAGCCGTGGAAGAGGTACACGACCGGGAAGCGGGCCATCGGGGCGGTGAAGTACTGCGGAGGCAGATAGGTGACGGCTACCGTCGAGCCGAACCCGTCGGGCGAATCGGCCGGCAGCTGCATCCGGGCCGTGACCCCATCCGGATAGCGGTGCACGCGTTCGGAGTCGCTCATCCGACCCACAGCCTCGAGCGTCGGCCATTGGCGGTCCCCGCTCACCGCCTGCACCAGGTCCCCCGCGGTAGGCAGGTACTCGAAGTAGGTGTTGACGCCAGCGGCCGCGGTCAGGCAGATGAGCAGCACCGGGATCAGCAGTGTTGGCAGGAAGCGGCTCCACCGCATCCCGCGCACCTTGAGCGCGATCACGCCAGCCAACGACGTCGCCGACAAGACGGACAGAACCACCATCGTCTGCGTGCAAATCAGATCGACGCCGCTGAGCATGTCCCCGATCATGCTCCCCATTCCCGGCGCGGGCCGCACGCAGGATCAGCCCGCATCGCGCCGCTCGCTCAGCCTCTGGCGGCTATGGACC
>JAOPVO010000112.1 GCA_025966155.1 Pseudonocardiales bacterium | reverse complement strand
CTGTTCACCCGCCCGGTCCGCTCGCCGTCCGGGCCGATCTCGTTGCCGAACTTCGTGGCGACGACAACCTCGTCGCGCCGCCCGGCAATGGCCTGGCCGACCAGTACCTCATTGGTCCACGGGCCGTAGACATCGGCGGTGTCGAGGAAGGTGATGCCCAAGTCCAGCGCGCGATGGATGGTCGCTGTCGACTCGATGTTGTCGAACGCGCCGTAGAACGCGCTCATCCCCATGCAGCCGAGCCCCTCGGCGGAGACCTCGAGCCCCTGGCTCCCCAGCCGGCGCGTGGCCGCCATCAGGCCTGCGGCCCGTCGCCGCGGAACTGCTCGGCCAGGAACTTCTCCAGCTCCGCGCCGAGCTCGTCGGCCGAGGGCAGCTGATCGTCGGAGTCCACGAGCGGGTCCTCCTGGCTTCGGGAGTACGAGTCGTACTGCTGCTCCAGCGCCTCGACCAGCGCCTGCACCTCCGTCGACTGCGAGACCTGCTTGTCGATGGCGACGCGGGTGGTCTTGGCGGCCTCGTCCAGTGCCGCGACCGGCAGGGACAGGCCGGTGCGCACCTCGATCTCGCGCAGCAGCGCGGCGGCGGCGGCCGGGTACTCCGACTGGGCCAGGTACGGCGGGATCGTCGCGGCCAGCCCGATCGTGTCGCGGCCGCCCTCGCCGAGGCGGAATTCCAGGAGGTGCCCGATGCTGGTCGGCACGCCCATCGTCCCGAGCCACGGCTTGTAATCGGCGAACATCTCCGGGCGCGAGCCGTGGACGATCACATGGGTGGGCCGGGTGTGCGGCAGCGACATGGGGAAGGCGTTGACGCCGAGGGTCAGGCGGATGCCCAGCTGGTCGACGATGCCGGCGACGGCCTTGGCGAAGCGCTCCCACTGAACGTCCGGCTCGGGGCCCACCAGCAGCAGGAACGGGACCTCGGCGTCATCGTGCAGCAGGTGCAGCTGAAGCTGCGGGCCGCCGTAGGACTCCCAATGGTCGCGGGCGAAGCGCATGATCGGGCGGCGGGCCCGGTAGTCGTAGAGCTGGTCAACATCGAAGGTGGCCAGCACCTCGCCGTCGAGTGCGCCCAGCAGATGCGTGCGGGCCAGCTCAACGGCGGACCCGGCGTCGCTGAACCCGTCCATCATGTGCACCAGGACGGCGTTCGTCAGATCGGGTCGGTCGGAATCCAGCTCATACAGCTCGTTCGGATCCAGGGTCATGTGCGCTCCTCGACGTGCGTTTGCCGGCCCGTAGCCCCGGCGCTATCCCTCAGTCAACCGCTATCCATGTCTCAACAGCGGGCCGACCGCGACCCATCCCCGTCCATGATCGCAGGAAGGCCCGCCCGGTGATGCCGGGCGGGCCTTCGATGCGCTGGAGGTGCGGCGGGCCGGCGGGCCCGCTCAGGTGGAGCTGTTCGCGCCGAGCCTGATCCTCGGGAGCCGGTGCTACTTGCGTCCGGGCGCGTCCGGGCCCAGCCAGAGGTTCCTCCAGTAGCCGGTCGCGTACAGCGGGCTGGTCCACACGTCATGGACGTATGCGGCCTGCACCGACGGGTTGCTCACCGTGTAGGACATGACCGGGTTGGCCACGTTCTGGAGGATGTAGGTGTTGATCTCCGCGAGCTTCTTGGCCCGCTCGTCCTTATCGAGGATGCCGCGCTGCTCGGCGATCAGGGCGTCGAGCTTGGGGTCGCTGATGTTGAACCAGTTGCGGGTGCCGCCGGTGGCGTACAGCGACGACAGGTACTCGTCCGCCGACAGCATCGCGGTCAGGTAGCCGAAGCCGATCTGGTAGTCCTCGGCCTGCCAGGTGCTGTAGAACGTCGCGTAGTCCAGGACCTTCAGGGTGGCGTTGATGCCAATCGCCTTGAGGTCCTCCTGCGTGAACTGCGCGCGGTTTATGATGTAAGGCCCCCACCCGTCCGAGGTCGTGAGCGTGATATCGAATCCGTTCGGGAACCCGGCATCGGCCAGCAGCTTCTTGGCCGCAGTGGGGTCGTACGGCGTGGCCTTGTCCGACTCCTCGGGGGTCATGCCGCCGAACAGCAGGGGCGGGATCGGGCCGGACAGCTTGTAGTCCGGGGAGCTGATCGCCGCGGCCTCGCTCTTGCGGTCCAAGGCCAGCATGACCGCCTTGCGCACCCGGATGTCGTCGAAGGGCTTCACATTCTGGTTCATGAACGTGATGGCCTCGGTGGTGCCGGAATCGCGTCGGACGAAGGCATCGGGGTTGGTCGTCTGAACCGAGGCGAGCAGCTGCTCGGACACCGTGGTGTTGTCCAGCTGGCCGGCGCGGAACTGGGCCAGTCCGGTGGCCGGATCGGTGATGATCGCCTGGTGGATCTCGTCCACGTAGGGCTTGCCCGCGACGTAGTAGTCCGGGTTCTTCTTGTAGACCTTCGAGACCTTGCGGTCCCACGTGGTCAGCATGAACGGGCCGGTCCCGATGGCCTGCTGGGCGAGGTCGAACTTCCCGCTCGTGCCCTCGCAGGGCAGGATCTCCATGTAGTAGTGGGCCACCGTCTCGTTGAAGGCCGCGTAGGCCTCCTTGAGCTTGAACACCACCGTGTAGTCATCCGGTGCGGTCCAATTGTCGACGACAACCAGAAGGTTGTTCTGGACACCGGGCAGCGTGCGGATGCGATCCATAGTGCAGACGACGTCGGCGGAGGTGAACGCGCGGCCGTTGACCGGGGCGATGTTCTGCCACTTCACGCCCTTGCGGAGTGTGAAGGTCCAGGTCAACCCGTCGTCGGAGCTCTTGTAGCTCTCGGCCAGATCGCCCTCGGTCTCGGACGTGCCGTACGGCACCCCGCGCCCGGACTTGAATTCCAGCAGCTTGCTGTAGACGCTGCCCGATACCGCGCCCTGCGTGTACGCGCTCGCCGCCTTCTGCGGGTCCAGCGTGGGGGCCTCGGTCGTAGTGGTCGTATAGAAGATCCCGCCGGGCTGCGGAGTGCCGCCGTCGGGCTGCAGGTCGTTGCCGACCACCACGTCCTCCGCGGGGCCATTGCCGCCATTGGAGCTCCCCGAGGAGCAGCTCGCCAGCAAGGCGCCGGTGAGGACCAGGCCCACCCAGGCGCTCTTCGTGCGCATCATTCGATCTCCAATCCGACGAGCGTCCTTGCTCGTCTCACATGCCGCGGCCGAGCCGTCGGGCATGGGGTGCTGCAGCGGCCCGGGCGAGCGGCTGCAGAGGAGTGCGTGTGAGGGTGAATCGGATCATAAGTGGCGCTTAAGTCATGTCGGAAGGGCGATAGGCGACGGTTCGGTAACAACCGGTTAGCGCCAGGCAAACACCGGCTGCTCGAAGTGCGCCACCCGCGTCGGTCGGTCGCGCAGGACAACCTCGCGGAACTGGTGCACGATCGCCGCCGTCGGCGCATGCACGTAATTGCCGAACAGCGGCAGCTGGATCACCGGGGCGTCGGATTCCGGTATCGAGATCAGCCGGGGCTCGATATCGATATCGGCGAGCGGCACCACGTGCAGGATCGCGACCTCGTCCGGGCTGGGATTGGTCACGGGATTGACACCGCCCCACATCACCACCGGCGTCATCACATAGCCCGAGCGGGTGATGAAGTCGTCCAGCAGCCCCAGCACCGCGGACTCGGGCAGGTCCAGCCCGATCTCCTCCCAGGTCTCGCGACGGGCGGCGTCGATGACCGATTCGCCCTCGTCGATCCGCCCGCCCGGCAGGGCGTACTGCCCGGCGTGCGCGCGCAGCGTCGCAGCGCGCATCGTCAGCAGGAAGGAGGGGTTGCCCTCGTCGTCCTCGGTCAGGACGACGGCCACCGCGGCCTGGCGCAGATCCGGTCGATTCGCCGCGATGCGGTCGAACTCCGCGAGCTTCCGGGCTGTCTCCGCACGCAGGTCCATAGCGACCATGACACCATCGAACCGCGCCGGACGCACGGGCGCCCCCGCGGTCATCGACGCCGGATGGTCGGTGAGGCTGCGGTCAGTGGAGCTGTCGTCGCTGGGGCTAGGGCAGCGGCGAGGGCTCCCAGCCGCGGATGTCGACGGCCGACGATCCCTTGGGGGGCGCGGTGAGGTCCATGCCGAGTTTGCGGTGGTCCCATGAGCGCGTGCGGGTGACGTGCAGGACCACCGCCACCCGGTTGTACATCGCCTTGTCCAGCATGTCCGGCGTCGCGTCGTCGGCGGGGCCGCTGTAGCGATCGATCACGCTGCGCCCGACCGAGCGGATGTAGTCGCGGTTGGCGTCGTCGTTCTCGATGACCTCGGCGGTGCCGTCGAAGGACACGCCGCGCAGCTCGGGGTAGGTGGCACCGGTCTCGAGCAGCACCGTGATCCTCGGATTGCGGCGCAGGTTGAGGACCTTCTGCGACTTGCTCTTGGTCTCGAACACGATCGCGCCGTCGACCAGGGCGAACCACATAGCCGACAGATGCGGCTGGCCCTCCTTGCCGATCGTGGCGAGGATGGCCGTGCGCCGATCGCGCACGAAGGCCTCGATCTCGTCGTCGGTCATGGTGATCGCGGAGCGCACGTTGGCCATGTGGGTCCCTAAGTCTCGTCGGTGAGGTTCGGCGCCTTCATCATGGCCCGGGGCCGGCGCTGGAGCACGGCCCAGATCAGCGGCGCCTGCAGCGGCACCCGGGCCCAGGCCAGGACGGGGTGGCCGCCCAGGGAGCCGCGCCCGTTCGAGGCATCCACCGCCATCTGCACATTGCCCGGGAGAACGGCGATCAGCAGGGCCGCGCTGGCCGGCCCGGCCCAGCGCCGCCGGGTGATGAGCCCATAGCCGCAGATGAGCTCGGCCGCGCCGCTGGCGTAGATCCAGGCGTCTGGCGCGGGCAGCGCATCGGGGATGAGGTCGCGGAAGGTCGCCGGGCGCACCAGGTGCACGGTCCCGGACAGCAGGAAGGCCGCCGCGACGGCCAGCGGGGCGAGGCCCCGGATCATCGCCCCGCGGTTCATTGTGCGCATGGGCCCATCGTGATGGACGGCGGAGATCAACGGGTAGATCCGGGTTAGCTCACCAACCCGAAAGGCCCTGATGATCACCGTCCAGCGCGAGATCCGCACCCCAAGGCCGATGGCCGATGTTGTTGCCTATCTGAGCGACTTCAGCAACGCCGAGCAGTGGGATCCAGGCACGGTGTCGTGCGCCCGGCTGGGCAGCGGGCCGATCGCGGTCGGGACGACGTACCGCAATGTGTCGAGGTTCCGGGGCAAGGAGACGCAGCTGCAGTACGAGCTGACCCGCCTCGATCCCGATCACCTGGTGTTCGTCGGCAACAACAAGACCGTGACGTCGACCGACGATCTGGCCTTCGCCCCCGACCGGGCCGGTGGCACGGTGCTGACCTACCGGGCCACGCTGGTCTTCCACGGCCTGGCCAAGCTGGCGACCCCGTTCCTGCGCCGGCCCTTCGAGAAGCTGGCCGATGAGACCCAGGCGCAGATGACGCGCGTGCTCGCGGCGCTTCGAGTGGAATGAGCGGGCCCGGAGGCTGTTCACTATCGATATGACTGACGCACACGACCACGACGCGACCTCCGCCCCCTACGCCCCCAGCCCGGCCAAGTGGGTGCGCGATCAGGTGGACACGATCGAGACCTCCGGCGGCACCGAGGGCAACACCCTGCGCGACAGCGGCCTCCCCGTTGTCGTCCTCACCATGACCGGCGTCAAGTCCGGCCTCGTGCGCAAGGTGCCGCTGATGCGCGTCGAGCACGAGGGCATCTACGCGGCGGTTGCCTCCCTCGGCGGAGCGCCGAAGCACCCGGTCTGGTACTACGACCTCCTGGCCAACCCGAGCGTCGAGCTGCGCGACGGAACCACCGTGCTGTCGACGGTCGCCCGCGAGATCCACGGCGAGGAGAAGGCCATCTGGTGGGAGCGCAGCGTCGCCGCCTTCCCGAACTACGCCGAGTACCAGGCGAAGACCGAGCGGGAGATCCCGGTCTTCCTGCTCGAGCCGGTCATCGACTAGCGGGATCGGTTGCTGGCTCAGGCCAGCAGGCCGGGCAGCGCGTCGACGACGATCGCCCAGTCCGCGGACTCGGGGTCGATCAGCGAGAAGTGGTCGCCGGACGTGGGGCGCAGGGTGGCCTGCGCCCCCGCGGCGGCCGCGGCCGCGACGTAGTCCGCGCTCTGGTCGAACGGCACATTGCTGTCGGTCCGGCTGTGCACGCAGAGGACGGGCACCCTGAGCGGCAGCCGCAGCTGCGGATCGCCGATGGCGTAGCGGCCGGGCACCGTGTCGGGCCGCCCGCCCATCAGCTGCGCCGCAGCTGTGCCGCCGACGCTCTCCCGTGCGGCCCGCGAGAGGTCGAGCACGCCGGCCTGGGAGACGACCGACGTGAGCGCAACCCGCGGCGCGGCCCCGGGTGCGCCGCTGGGCAGCGCCGACCGGC
>JAOPVO010000097.1 GCA_025966155.1 Pseudonocardiales bacterium | reverse complement strand
CGGTTGACCGTCAGGGCGATCTGCGGGTCGTCTGTGCTCCAGCCCGCCGTTCCAATGCAGATGCCGAAGGCGCCGAGGAGTGAGCATGTCGCTACCTGCCGGACGATGGCGACCGCGCTGCTCGTCGACGTCGTATACGGGGTTTGTGTGCGACTCCCGGTCGTAGCAGCGAAGAACGGATCCGTGCTCGCGGCGAGCGAGGCAACTGTAGGCGTGCCTGCCGTCGGGCCGGCGCTCCCCGGCACAGCGGCCAGCGCCCGGTAGCGCACCGCCGCGGTGTCCGCCGGAAGTCGGCTCTGCAGGTACGTCTGCGGATTGAAGGCGGTGCTGGCACCGGCACCTGCTTGGACCAAGACCTGGAGCTGTTCGGGGGTCTTGCCGGTCTCGGTCGTGAAGCGCTGCTCCGCGGTGCCCAGCAGACAGCTCAGCAGTGTGCAGCCGGGAAATTGCTTGAGTAGATCCGCGGTGACTGCGCCAGCCGCTGGTGTGGTGCTTATTGGGGCGACAGTCGGCGAGGAGAGCGAGAAAACCGAGTTTGCTGAGGTAATCGGGCTCTTGCCGCTGACCTGAGTGGTGGTATCCGCGCCGTCGGCGATGTAGGCGATCCGCAAATTGGCCAGTGCGATCCGCGCACCTGCCACCCCGGCGCTGCCCGCGATCGCCGGATCGGCGTTGGGGTTGCACACGTTGCCGAGCGGGATGGTCGTGGTCTGCGGGCTGGTCACTACCGCAAACGCGCCGTCGATCTTGATGCGCGTAGGGCCGGTGTAGACGCACGTCCCATTGCCGGCCGGGAATTGGGCCGCCGTGACAGCCGGCGGCAGGTTGAGTTGATAGTTGACTGTGATGGGGCGGTTGGTGCCGGTCGGGGCTCCGCCGACGACGAGCTGGGATCGCCACGGTGCGCCAAGGGGAGCTGGTGGGGTGCTGGTTGAGGCCCACGCGCTTGACACCGACTGCTGAAAATTGGGCCCGGGTCCGCCGACAACCCCATTGCTCAAGAGCAGTGCATCAAGTGAGTAGACCGGCCCGATGAACTGCGATGAGCTGCCGAACGCCACTTCGCACTGACCGTTGTGCGTGAAGGTCGATGCCCCACTTGCTCCGGTCTCGGCCCAGTCGCCGTTGCGGGGCAGTTTGGCCCGCAACGTGTAACGGCCCTGAACGGCGGTGCTGCCGGAGACCGTGTCGTAGTAGCGGCGGTTGCAGATGTCGACCGAGGTGGTGGGGCTCGCGCCAGTCATGGCCGTTGTCTTGGCGCCGGCCCAGGTCAGCGTCGAGTTCGCCGCGAGCGTAGGCGTTGTCAGTGCGCCGATGGTTGCGTCGGTGATGCGAATGGCGCGCGGGCCGTACTGCTTGAGCAGATCCGTCGGCGAGGCCGTCTCGAACTCCGTGTAGTAGGCGAAGTCAAGGAGATTGGGCGTGCCCTGGAAGTCGGCAATCAGCACCTTGCGGACGCCGCGTGACAGGCCAATGGATTGCACGCGAAGAAATTGATCGGTGACGTAGTACAGGGCATTGAGAACCTGCCAGGTGTACGTGGACTGCCCGGCGCCGTCGCTGCCTGGGAGCGTGCCCGCCGCCACCGTGGAGTTGATCGCCGCGCAGCGGCCCGGCTGCGGGCAAGTCGTGGCGAGAAACGCGGTGAACGCATCGATGCCGGCTTGGGCCGCGGCTGTGGCCGCCGCTGAGTTGACCGTCCTGGATGCGGGCCGGACCTTGCTGATGGTCAGGGACGCCACGGTCGTGGCCAGGATGACCACCAGCAGCGTGACGAGCAGGACAAAGGGCAGCACAATCCCGGCTTCGCGGTCCCCGCTTCGCAGGCGCGCCATCCGACGCTGCAGCGCGCGCGACACGGTGATCATCGGGTGCCCCCGCCCAGGGTCACGGAAGTGCTGAACGCAGCCGACGACGCGACACCGGGGCTGCTCAGAGTGAAGGCGATCTGGATGCGGGCCGCGGTGGCGAGGACGGCATCGGCGCCAGCAGCCCCGGTCCCGTCGGCCGAGGACAACGAGCACAGGCCGATCGCCCCGCCGGCGCATAGCGACCCGGACACGATCGATCCGTTCGGGGTCACAGGGGTGAACAGCCAGGGGTTCGTGGATACCGCACCGCTCACCAGCACGCGGGTGACCTCCGGGGTCGTGGCGAAGCCTCGGAACCGCTGCTCGATGAGCTTGCCGCTCTCGATGCGCAACCGGATTCGCAGCGGCTGGACGACTGGGGTCCGGCTGGACGAGCGGGTGTCGACGGCCGCCCAAAACACGATCTCGGTTGGCGTGATCTTCTCGAGGCGGCCGCTGACCAGTCCCGGCGACGTGGGCGAGTCGGCAACGCGCAGCAGGTCGGCCCACGAGTCCAGGACGATGCGAGCCTCGTCGGTCCGGTGCGAGCGCTCGGCCGTGCTGGCGATGCTCCGGCTCGAGGTGATGAGGAAGGTCAGGGTCAGGGCGCCGACGATGGTGCCCAGCGACATCGCGACGATGAGCTCGCTCATGGTGACGCCGGCCTCGCGCCCACCGGTCGACAGCCGACGATGGATCGCGCGCACGAGGCGCGGCCTCAGCACGCCAGCACCGTGTCGCTGCGCACCGGAGTGCTCGAGCGCGGCCAGCTGACCTGAACGGTCACACTCCGAAGGCCGCCGGTGCATGCAGGGGATCCCAACGTTCGAGTGACGACAAAGGCCTCGCCGTTGCGGGCAACCGGCGGGTAGGTAACCGATGGCAGGGTCGACACCGCCGCGGACTTCGCGGCGGATCGGACCTTCTCGATCTCGTCGCGGGCCAGATTGGCGGCGACGACGCGAGACTCGGTCCGGCTCTCGGTATGCATCGCGGCGATGATCCCGCTGGTCGCGGCCAGCGCCGCGACGGTGAAGATGACCATCGCGATAAGCACTTCGGCCAGGGTGAAGCCCGCGTCCCCCGTGGACGCGGTATGACAGCGCGCTTCCGCCCCGGGCTGACCGACTACGCAATTGCGAAGCCGGTCACCCACGGAACAGGAGCGGAGGGCGCGCATAGCTTGTGACGGAGGGTCTTGTTACGCGCAGCCGCCTGCGGCTTCCGCGATTTTCCCGGTGGTGCTGCTGTAGGTGTACATCTTGTTGTTCGTGTCGTGCGTGGCGCAGATTTCGTACGTGGCCACGCTGCCAATTCCGGTCAACGTGTACTTAAGCTTGTTGCCGTCGCCGACCGTGGCGGTGAGCGGGTCATCGCCAACGGTGGCTGCCACGAACGTGACGTTGCCAGTGGTGAGCGCGACCGTGGCAGGGTATTTGTTGCTGTCGGCGTAGAACTGCTCCACGGTGGCGACGGCGTTGCGGACGTCCGATTCGGCCGACTTGTTCTCGGCGCCCTTGCGGTAGTTGAGGTACAGCGGGATGGCGATGGCCACCAGGATGCCGATGATGACGACAACAACGAGGAGCTCGATCA